>NZ_JAXOJX010000002.1:0-282383 GCF_034427735.1 Azohydromonas lata | reverse complement strand
ACGTCTCCAAACCCTTGAAACCAAAGCTTCTCAGCAAATAACGCTGCGAGACTCGATTTGGTGGGCGGTGCAGGGTTCGAACCTGCGACCCCTGCCGTGTGAAGGCAGTGCTCTACCGCTGAGCTAACCGCCCGGGATTCGTTTTGTTCCTGTCCCGGAAGACCGCGATTATGGCATGAGTTTTCGCCAGGGAGCAATACCCCCTGCAGATTTATCGAGTTCTGCCAGAACGGCCTCGTGCGCTAGGCATTCGGCCTCGGTCGCGCGCAACACCGGCAGATCGAACTGCGTCAGGTCTATAGCCGGGATTTCCTCCTCGACAACAACGACCTCCTCTTCCTCCTCCATGACCAGCGCGTTCTGCCCGCGCGTCATGCGGATGTAGACCTCTGCCAGCAGCCCCGCGTCCAGCAACGCGCCGTGGAAAGTACGGCTGGTGTTGTCGACTTCCAGACGACGGCAGAGCGCATCCAGCGAGTTGGCTTTGCCCGGATAGAGCTCGCGCGCCATGTACAGGCTGTCGGTGATCTGCGCGACATGCTGCCCAAGCGGCGGCCGGCCCAAGCGGCGCAACTCCTCGTTGAGGAAGCCGACGTCGAAGGGCGCGTTGTGGATGATGATTTCCGCCCCGGCCAGGAACTCCATCAGCTCTTCGGCCACCGCGGCGAACACCGGCTTGTCGGACAGGAACTCGTCCGTCAGGCCGTGGATGCGCACCGCCTCCTCGTGGTTCTTGCGCTCCGGGTTCAGATAAAAGTGCTTGCTGCGCCCGCTCAGGCGGCGCGCCACCATCTCGACGCAGCCGATTTCGACGATGCGATCGCCGTTCTCGGGGCTCAGGCCGGTGGTTTCGGTATCGAGGAAGATCTGTCGCATGCCCGCGATGCTAGCCGGCACGCCGGCGGGACGCCGTCCACAACAGCACGCCCGCGGCGATCATGGGCACGCACAGCCACTGGCCCATGCTCATGTTGAGCGCCAGCAGCCCCAGGAAACTGTCGGGCTCGCGGAAGTACTCGGCCACGAAGCGGAAGAAGCCGTAGCCGATCAGGAAAGCGCCCGACACCTGCCCAATCGGACGCGGCTTGCGCGCGTACAGCCACAACAGGACGAACAGCAGCACGCCTTCCAGGCCGAACTGGTAGAGCTGCGAGGGGTGGCGAGGAATGTCCGAGCCCGACTGGGGGAAGACCATGGCCCAGGGCAGGCTGGGGTCGGCCGCCCTGCCCCAGAGCTCGCCGTTGATGAAGTTGCCGATGCGCCCGCAGGCCAGGCCTACAGGGATGCAGGGCGCGATCAGGTCCGTCACCTCCAGAAAGCGCCGCTCGCGCCGCCGCGCGTACAGCGCCATGGCCGCCAGCACGCCCAGAAGGCCGCCATGGAAGGACATGCCCCCGCGCCAGACCATGAAGATCTCCAGCGGGTGCATCACGTAGTAGCCGGGCTTGTAGAACAGCGCATAGCCCAGGCGCCCGCCCAGCACCACGCCCACCACGCCGAAAAAGAGCAGGTCCTCCACGTCGCGCCGCGTCCAGCCGGCCTGCTCGAACCACGGCTGCCGCACCCGGCGCGCCGCCAGCAGCAGGAACAGGCCGAAGGCCGCCATGTAGGTCAGCCCATACCAGTGCACCTGCACCGGGCCCAACGACAGGGCAATGGGGTCGAACTGTGGGTGCACGAGCATCGGCGATGTCCTCCTTCAGAGGGGACGGATTGTCGCCGCCGCGGGCCGCCACTCCACTTGCCGTTGGCAGCCGGAAAGAGCCACTGGCGGCAGACCCATTGGAAAACGGCCGACAAGGCCGGCCGCATACTTCTGCGCGCCGGCAGGGCCCGGCCATTGCCCGCGTGCCGGCGACCACTTCAGCGCAGGAGCAGATTCATGAGCGTCAACCGCCGTTCCAGGAACATCACCGAGGGCGTGGCGCGCGCGCCCAACCGCTCGATGTACTACGCCATGGGCTACACCGAGGGCGACTTCGGCAAGCCCATGATCGGCGTGGCCAACGGCCACTCCACCATCACGCCGTGCAACTCCGGCCTGCAGCGGCTGGCCAATGCGGCAGTCGATGGCCTCAAGGCCGCCGGCGCCAACGCGCAGCTCTTCGGCACGCCCACCATCAGCGACGGCATGGCCATGGGCACCGAGGGCATGAAGTACTCGCTGGTGTCGCGCGAGGTCATCAGCGACTGCGTGGAGACCTGCGTGGGCGGCCAGTGGATGGACGGCGTGCTCGTCATCGGCGGCTGCGACAAGAACATGCCCGGCGGGATGATGGGCATGCTGCGCGCCAACGTGCCAGCCATCTACGTCTACGGCGGCACCATCCTGCCCGGCCACTACAAGGGGCAGGACCTCAACATCGTGAGCGTGTTCGAGGCAGTGGGCCAGTTCACCGCCGGCAAGATGTCCGAAGAGGATTTCTGCGAGATAGAAAGGCGTGCCATTCCCGGCACCGGCTCCTGCGGCGGCATGTACACCGCCAACACCATGAGCTCGGCCTTCGAGGCGCTGGGCATGAGCCTGCCCTACTCCTCCACCGAGGCCAACCCGCACGACGCCAAGCTGGAAAGCACCCGCCGTGCCGCCGCCGTGCTGGTGGAGGCGGTCAAGCGCGACCTCAAGCCGCGCGACATCGTCACCCGCGAAAGCATCGAGAACGCCGTGGCCGTGATCATGGCCACCGGCGGCTCCACCAACGCGGTGCTGCACTTCCTGGCCATCGCGCATGCCGCGGGCGTGCAGTGGGACATCGATGACTTCGAGCGCATCCGCCAGCGCGTGCCCGTGCTCTGCGACCTCAAGCCTTCCGGCAAGTACCTGGCCGTGGACCTGCACCGCGCCGGCGGCATCCCCGTGGTGATGAAGGAGCTGCTCAAGGCCGGGCTGCTGCATGGCGACTGCATCACCATCACCGGCAAGACCGTGGCCGAGAACCTGGCCGACGTGCCGGACCTGACCGCCGACAACCCCGTCATCCGCCCCGTCGCCAGCCCCATCTACGCCCAGGGCCACTTGGCCATACTCAAGGGCAACCTGTCACCGCAAGGTTGCGTGGCCAAGATCACCGGGCTGAAGAACCCCGTCATCACCGGCCCGGCGCGGGTGTTCGACGACGAGCAGTCGGCGCTGGCGTCCATCATGGCCGGCCAGATCAAGGCCGGCGACGTGATGGTGCTGCGCTACCTGGGCCCAAAGGGCGGGCCCGGCATGCCGGAGATGCTCGCGCCCACCGGCGCGCTCATAGGCCAGGGCCTGGGCGAGAGCGTCGGCCTGATCACCGATGGGCGCTTTTCCGGCGGCACCTGGGGCATGGTGGTGGGCCACGTGGCGCCGGAGGCCTTCGAGGGCGGCACCATCGCGCTGGTGCACGAGGGCGACTCCATCACCATAGACGCGCACCGGCTGCTGCTGCAGCTCAACGTGGACGATGCCGAGCTGCAACGCCGCCGCGACGCCTGGCGCCAGCCCGCCCCGCGCTACACCCGCGGCGTGCTGGCCAAGTTCGCGCGCAACGCCAGCAGCGCCTCCACGGGCGCCGTGCTGGACAAGTTCGACTGAAGCTGACGGTGGTCAGGGCCCCGTCAACCGCGACCCGTATCATTGCGTTGCAGGCTTTGTGCCTGTAGCGCACCTCGACATATACAGATCGAATCCCGCAGCCCGAAAGGAAATCATGAAGTCCCTGCTTCCCGTGATCGTTGCCGCCGCGGCGGTTGTTTCCACCCCCGCCTTCGCCAACCTGGAACTGGCCCAGAAGAAGAACTGCCTGGCCTGCCACGCCGTGGACAAGAAGCTGGTCGGTCCTGCCTACCAGGAAGTGGCCAAGAAGTACGCCGGTGACAAGACCGCCGAAGCCAAGCTGACCGAGAAGGTCATGAAGGGCGGCGCGGGCGTTTGGGGTCCGGTGCCCATGCCCGCCAACCCGCAAGTGTCGGCCGACGAGGCCAAGACCCTGGTCAAGTGGGTGCTGTCGCTGAAGTAATTCGGCACCGGCCCAAAGCCAAGAAAGCCCTGCGCCGCAGGGCTTTTTTTCGTCCGGTCCCGCCGCGCATCAGGACCACACATCCATGAAAAACGCCCCGCGGCGCGGGGCGTTTTCAAAGGATCACACACTGCCGGTTGCCTTAGCAACCAGCGGCGGGCGCATCAACCGGCTCAGTAGGCTTGGCCGAGCTGGTCCAGGATGGCCGGGTTTTCCAGCGTGGAGGTGTCCTGCGTGACGGCCTCGCCCTTGGCCACCGAGCGCAGCAGGCGGCGCATGATCTTGCCGGAGCGGGTCTTGGGCAAGTTGTCGCCGAAGCGGATGTCCTTGGGCTTGGCGATGGGGCCGATTTCCTTGCCCACCCAGTCGCGCAACTGCTTGGCGATGGCCTTGGCTTCGTCGCCCGTAGGGCGGGGACGCTTCAGGACCACGAAGGCGCAGATGGCTTCGCCGGTGGTGTCGTCGGGACGGCCCACCACGGCGGCTTCGGCCACCAGCTCGGTGCAGCCCACCAGCGCGGACTCGATCTCCATCGTGCCCATGCGGTGGCCGGAAACGTTGAGCACGTCGTCGATGCGGCCGGTGATGGTGAAGTAGCCCGTCTTGGCGTCGCGGATGGCGCCGTCGCCGGCCAGATACAGCTGGCCCTTGAAGTCCTCGGGGTAGTAGCTCTTCTTGAAGCGCTCGGGGTCGCCCCAGATGGTGCGGATCATGGACGGCCAAGGCTTCTTGACCACCAGGATGCCACCCTGGCCCCAGGGCACTTCCTTGCCCGTCTCATCGACCACCGCGGCCTGGATGCCCGGGAAAGGCAGCGTGCACGAGCCCGGCACCAGCGGGGTGGCGCCCGGCAGCGGCGTGATCATGTGGCCGCCGGTCTCGGTCTGCCAGAAGGTGTCCACGATGGGGCAGCGGCTGCCGCCCACGTGCTGGTGGTACCACTCCCAGGCGGCCGGGTTGATGGGCTCGCCCACCGAGCCCAGGATGCGCAGCGAGCTCAGGTCGTAGCTCTTGGGGTGCACGGCCTCGTTGCTCTCGGCGGCTTTGATCAGCGAGCGGATGGCCGTGGGGGCCGTGTAGAACACGGTGACCTTGTGGTCCTGGATCATCTTCCAGAAGCGGCCGGCGTCCGGGTAGGTGGGCACGCCTTCGAACACGATTTCCGTGCCGCCCAGGGCCAGCGGGCCGTAGGTGATGTAGGTGTGGCCCGTGACCCAGCCGATGTCGGCCGTGCACCAGAAGACGTCGTCGTCCTTGAGGTCGAAGGTCCACTTGGTGGTCAGCATCGCGTGCAGCAGGTAGCCGCCGGTGGAGTGCTGCACGCCCTTGGGCTTGCCGGTGGAGCCCGACGTGTAGAGCAGGAACAGCGGATGCTCGGCCTCGACCCACTCGGGCTCGCAGGTGGCTTCCTGGCCGGCCAGGGCGTCGTCCATCCAGACGTCGCGGCCTTCGGTCATGTTCACTTGGGCGCCGGTGCGCTTGACCACCAGCACCTTGGTGACGGCCTCGCAGCCGCCCAGGGTCAGGGCCTCGTCCACGATGCCCTTCAGGGGCAGCTGCTTGCCGCCGCGCACCTGGTAGTCGGCGGTGATGACGAGCTTGGCGCCCGTGTCCTCGATGCGGTCACGCAGCGACTGCGCCGAGAAGCCGCCGAACACCACGGAGTGCGTGGCGCCGATGCGCGCACAGGCCTGCATGGCCACCACGCCGTCAATGCCCATGGCGATGTAGATGACGACGCGGTCGCCCTTCTTCACGCCTTGCGCCCTGAGCGCATTGGCCAGGCGGCAGGTGCGCTCCAGCAGCTCGCTGTAGGTCACCTTGGTGACTTCGCCGCCGTCGGCTTCGAAGATGATGGCGGTCTTGTCGCCCTTGCCGGCCTCGACGTTGCGATCCAGGCAGTTGTAGGAGGCGTTGAGCTTGCCGTCGGCAAACCACTTGAAGAACGGCGCGTTGGAGCTGTCCAGCACTTGCGTGAACGGCTGCTTCCAGCTCACCAGCTCCTTGGCCAGGCGGCCCCAGTAACCTTCGTAATCGGCTTCGGCTTCAGCCACCAGAGCCTGGTAAGCCTCCATGCCCGCGACGTAAGCAGTTTTCTTCACGTCTTCGGCGGGCTGGTACAGCTTGGTTTCGGCTTCGCTCATGGATGTCTCCTGCGTTCCTGTGCGTTAGAGATGTTTGGGCGCCCTGAAAAAGGTCATTTGGGCAGACCGGATCACTGTGTCCAAAGCGGCTGACTAAGGGCTTACTCATTGCTGCGGCGCAGCAAGGGCTAACCCTAGAATGGCCCGTCTTTTCAACCACTTGTCGACCATGGCTCGCCTTCCGGACCCAACGCAGGTGCGCATGCGCCCCCTGCCCAACATGATCTTTGCCAGCCGCTGGCTGCAGCTGCCGCTGTACCTGGGCCTGATCCTGGCGCAGATCGTGTACGTCTTTCACTTCTGGGTGGAGCTGATGCACCTGGTGCAGGCCGGACTCGGCGACACGCAGGCGCTGGAGAGCCTGGTCAAGAGCATCGGCTACAAGGCCGGGCCGGACTGGGAGCCCAAGCTCAACGAGACCGTGATCATGCTGGTGGTCCTGGGGCTCATCGACGTGGTGATGATCTCCAACCTGCTGATCATGGTGATCGTGGGCGGCTATGAGACCTTCATCTCGCGCATGAACCTTGAAGGCCACCCCGACCAGCCCGAGTGGCTCAGCCACGTCAACGCCTCGGTGCTCAAGGTGAAGCTGGCCACGGCCATCATCGGCATCAGCTCCATCCACCTGCTCAAGACCTTCATCAACGCCGAGAACTACACCGAAAAGGTGCTGATGTGGCAGACCATCATCCACGTCGCCTTCCTCCTGTCGGCCATGGCCATCGCCATGACCGACCGGCTGCTGCCGCACAACAACGGCGGCGCCAAGCACTGAACGATGCTCGCGCCCCGGACAGCAAGCCGCACGCCCCGGCGCGGCGCTTTCCGGGGCCGTCAGCCTCGTCTCAGGCTGCCCGGTAAACTTGGCGGGTTTGCCCCCTAACACCCCCCGGTGCACCCCATGACCACGATCATCCGCCAGAGCGATCTCGTCGACAGCGTCGCCGCCGCGCTGCAGTACATCAGCTACTACCACCCGGCCGACTACATCACGCACCTTGCCCGCGCCTACGAGCGCGAGCAAAGCCCCGCGGCCAAGGACGCCATCGCGCAGATCCTGACCAACTCCAAGATGTCGGCCGAGGGGCGGCGTCCGATCTGTCAGGACACCGGCATCGTCAACGTCTTCCTGAAGATCGGCATGGACGTGAAGCTCGAAGGCTTCAGCGGCTCCATCGAGGACGCCGTCAACGAAGGCGTGCGCCGCGGCTACCTCAACCCGGACAACGTGCTGCGCGCCTCGGTGCTGGACGATCCCATCTTTGCTCGCAAGAACACCAAGGACAACACGCCCGCCGTGGTGCACATGTCCGTGGTGCCGGGCAACACGATCGACGTCACCGTGGCCGCCAAGGGTGGCGGCAGCGAGAACAAGACCAAGTTCGTGATGATGAACCCCAGCGACAACCTGGTGGACTGGGTGCTCAAGACCGTGCCGCTGATGGGCGCGGGCTGGTGCCCGCCGGGCATGCTGGGCATCGGCGTGGGCGGCACGGCCGAGAAGGCCATGCTGCTGGCCAAGGAAGCGCTGATGGAAGACATCGACATGTACGAGCTTCAGCAGCGCGGCCCGCAGAACAAGCTCGAAGAGCTGCGCCTGGAGCTGTACGAGAAGGTCAACGCGCTGGGCATCGGCGCGCAGGGCCTGGGCGGCCTGACCACGGTGCTGGACATCAAGATCAAGACCTACCCGACGCACGCCGCGTCCAAGCCGGTGGCCATGATCCCCAACTGCGCCGCCACGCGCCACGCGCACTTCGTCCTCGACGGTTCCGGCCCCGCCTACCTGGAGCCGCCCAGCCTGGACCTGTGGCCTGACGTCGCCTGGGCGCCGGACTACAACAAGAGCAAGCAGGTCAACCTCGACACGCTGACCAAGGAAGAAGTCGCCAGCTGGAAGCCCGGCGACACGCTGCTGCTCAACGGCAAGATGCTCACCGGCCGCGACGCCGCGCACAAGCGCATCCAGGACATGCTGGCCAAGGGCGAACCGCTGCCTGTGGACTTCACCAACCGCGTCATCTACTACGTCGGCCCGGTCGATCCGGTGCGCGACGAGGTGGTGGGCCCGGCCGGTCCGACGACCGCCACGCGCATGGACAAGTTCACCGAGATGATGCTGGCCCAGACGGGCCTGATCTCCATGGTGGGCAAGGCCGAGCGCGGCCCCGCCGCCATCGAGGCCATCCGCAAGCACCAGAGCGCCTACCTCATGGCCGTGGGCGGCGCCGCCTACCTCGTGTCCAAGGCCATCAAGTCGGCCAAGGTGGTGGGTTTCGCCGACCTGGGCATGGAAGCCATCTACGAGTTCGACGTCAAGGACATGCCCGTGACCGTGGCCGTGGACGCCACCGGCACCAGCGTGCACCAGACCGGCCCGGCCGAGTGGCAGGCCAAGATCGGCAAGATCCCCGTGGCCGTGGCCTGACGCGGCACGCCCAGGGCTCCCCTGCCCTGCAATGAAAACGGCGCCCGCGGGCGCCGTTTTTTCTTGCCGCGGCCGTCGGCCGCCGCGCGTCCCCGTCAGAAGCGGTAGCTCACCGACAGGCTGAGCTGCGGAATGCCCTTGAGCTTGTTGGCGTCGTCGCGGATGTCGGCCAGCTCACGGTCTATGTCGGCCTGCGACACCGCCTGCGACAGCAGCGCACCGCGCACCGTGCCGCTCACCCTGGGCTTGCCGAACGCCAGCCCGGCGTCGAAAGCCATCTTCCAGCCCTTGACCGCCTGGCCCTTGTGGCCGTAGCCCAGGCCCAGGTAGGGCATGGCGCGCGGGAACTTCACGTCCACGTCGAAGCCCTCGCCGGGGCCGGCCACGTAGGTCGTGTTGCCGATGGTGATGGTGCTGCCGTTGCCGCTGCCGCGCAGGTCGGCGCGGGCGCGGTTGAGCGTCAGGCCGCCGACGGCGCGCCAGTTGCCGGAGAAGAACCAGTCGGCGAACAGGCCCAGGCGATCCACCTTGAGCTTGGTGTCGTAGTCGAGGTTGTTGTCGCTGCGCGTGCGGTGCAGCCGCCCAAGGGTGCTGAAGTCGGCGCGCAGCGTGAAGCTGTCGGACAGCGGCTGCGCGTAGCCCAGCTGTATGCCGGGCAGGCCGGCACCCATGTAGACGTCGCCGGCAAAAGCGGAACAGGCCGCCAGGAGCGCGGCGGCGGTCAGGGTCTGCTTCATGGAATGCGCAAGGTGGAAGGTGGCGGGCTCGCCATGCGTGTGGCGTGCGGTGGCCGCAGCCTAAGGGCGGCGCAGCGCCGGCACGCGCCGCTTATTTCTCGAATCGACCCTCCACTTGCGCCCGCCCGTGCCGCGGTGGCGGCGCGCGTGCCAAAGCTCACGCCGCGCGGCGCGCTCCTCAGGACGCCATGCCCGGCGGCTGTGTTTGGGCCATGGCGGCCGGCACCGCCGCCAGCACGGGTGCCTGCAGCGCGGCCGGCTGCGGCACGGCGGGTTGCGACGGCGCGGGCGGCGGCACGGGCTGCGCAGGCTGCTGCAGCAGTTGCGCCGCGGCCTCGGCCCCGGGCGCGGCCTGCACCTGCACCACGCGCTGCGGGAAGGGAATGTCGATGTGCAGCGTCTGCAGCGTGCGCAGCAGCGCGCGGTTGACGTCGCTGCGCGCGCCGCCAAAGCCGTTCTCGGGGTCGCCTATCCAGTAGGAGACGGTGAGCTCCAGCCCGTCGGCGGCAAAGCTCGTGAGCTGCACCGCCGGGCCCGGCTCGGCCAGCACGCGCGGCACGGCGCGCACCACCTCCACCAGGCGCGGGATCAGCACGTCGATGTCCGTACCGTAGGGCACCTGCACCAGGCTGCTCAGCACCACGCGCGGGTCGGACAGCGAGAGGTTCTCCACCCGCTGCGTGATCAGCATCTCGTTGGGGACGATGGACTCGCGCCCATTGAGCGCGCGCACGACCGTGAAGCGCGTGTTGATGTCGGTGATGCGGCCCTCGAAGTTGTCCACCTTCACCACGTCGCCTATGCGCAGCGAGCGCTCGGCCAGGATCACGAAGCCCGAGACGTAGTTGGCGGCCAGCTTCTGCAGGCCAAAGCCGATGCCCACGCCCAGCGCGCCGCCGAACACCGACAGCGCCGCCAGCGGAATGCCCGCGGCCGACAGCGACAGCAGCAGGCCCACGAGCAGCAGCAGCGCCCGCGTGGCGTTGGCCGCGATCTTGCGCAGCGACAGGTTGCCGCCGAAGCCCGGCTCCGTGGCGCCGGAGAGCAGCCGCGTCTCTATCGCCGAGGACAGCCACAGCACCAGCACCATCACCACCACCGTGGAGAGGCCGCCCTCCACCAGGCTGCGCAGCGTCACGCTGCTGCCGCCCACCTTCCAGCGGATGTCCTCCATCTCGCCCAGCAGCAGCGGCAGCGCGCCGGTGAGCCACAGCACCAGGCCAATCCACACCACCCATGACAGCGTGCGCTCCGCCACGCCCACCAGCTCCGAGCGCGGAAACGCCACCTGCAGCACCCGCACGCCCACGCGGATGATCAAGAGCGACGCCAGGATGGGCACGGCCAGTTGCAGCAGCGCCGGCCGCACCAGCACGCCGCTGGAGTGCAGCGCCCAGCGCGCCGTGAGCACGGCTGCCAGCGCCAGCGCGGGCAGCAGCACGCCGTCCACCAGGTGGTCGCCAAACCACACGCCCGGCGCGCGGGGCTGTCGCCCGCGCAGCAGCCAAGTGAGCGCCCAAGCCCCGCCCAGGCAGCCGGCCAGCGTGCCCAGCTCCACGAGCACGCCGCGGTGCGTCAGCGCCTCCAGCAGCGCCTGCAGATCGGTTGGATTCATGCCTTCCCCTCTTGTGTCTTGCGGCACCGCCACGGGCAACGCGGCCGGTTCATTGTTCAGTGCTCAGGATGTGCGGCCCGCGCCGCGCGGGCTTCAGTGCTCCAGCCCGGCCAGCGCGCGCAGGTGCGCGGCCACGCTGCGCGCGAGCGCCCCCAGGTCGTAGCCGCCTTCCAGGCAGGAGACCATGCGGCCCTGGGCGTGGCGGTCGGCCACGTCCTTGATGCGCCGGGTGATCCAGGCGTAGTCGGCCTCCACCAGGCCGAGCTGCCCCAGGTCGTCGTCGCGGTGGGCGTCGAAGCCGGCGGAGAAGAAGACCATCTCCGGCCGGAAGGCCTCCAGCCGCTCCATCCACATCGCGTCTATGAGCTGGCGCACCTCGGGGCCGCGCGTGTAGGGCGGCACGGGCACGTTGACCATGTTGGTGCCCAGGGGCACGGCGCCGCTGCCGGGGTACAGCGGGTGCTGGAAGAAGCTGAGCATCAGCACGCGCTCGTCGCCGGCCACGATGTCCTCGGTGCCGTTGCCGTGGTGCACGTCGAAGTCGACGATGGCCACGCGCTGCAGGCCGCGCACGTCCAGCGCGTGGCGCGCGGCCACGGCCACGTTGTTGAAGAAGCAAAAGCCCATGGCCTGGTCGCGCGTGGCGTGGTGGCCGGGCGGGCGCACGGCGCAAAAGGCGCTGCCGGCGCTGCCCTCGATGACGGCGTCGGTGGCCGCCACGGCGGCGCCCGCGGCGCGCAGCGCGGCGTCCCAGGTGGCGGGGCCGGCGTAGGTGTCGGGGTCCAGGGCGTGGCGCTCGCCCTCGTCGCGCAGGCGCTGCAGCAGGTCCTGCATCTCCAGCACGTAGTGGGCGCTGTGCGCCAGTTCCAGGTCCTCGATGCGCGCGAGGGGGGCCTCGCGCCAGTCCAGGGCGATGTCCAGGCCCGTGGCACGCAGGTGGTCCGCGATGGCGTCCAGCCGTTGCGGACACTCCGGATGCCCCGCGCCCATGTCGTGCGCGCGGCACGCGGGATGGCTGTAGTAGGCGGTCGTCATGGCAGGGTGGATTGTGATTTAAGGTGCCCGCATGGATTCGCGACTCACGGAACAGTTGCAAACGCTGGTGGAGCAGATAGGCAGCGTGGTGGTGGGCAAGCGCGCGCAGGTCGAGGACTGTGTGGCCTGCCTGCTCGCGGGCGGGCACCTGCTCATAGAGGATCTCCCGGGCGTGGGCAAGACCACGCTGGCGCACGCGCTGGCGGTCTCTTTGGGTTTGCGCTTCACGCGCGTGCAGTTCACGGCCGATCTGCTGCCCAGCGACCTGCTGGGCGTGGGGGTGTACGAACGCAGCCGCGAGCAATTCGTCTTCCATCCCGGCCCGGTGTTTACCCAGGTGCTGCTGGCCGACGAGATCAACCGCGCCGGCCCGCGCACGCAAAGCGCGCTGCTGGAGGCGATGGAGGAGCAGCAGGTAAGCATCGAGGGGCTCACGCGCGAGCTGCCCTCGCCCTTCTTCGTGATCGCCACGCAGAACCCCGGCGACCAGTTGGGCACTTTCGCGCTGCCGGAAAGCCAGCTCGACCGCTTCCTGATGTGCCTGACGCTGGGCTACCCCGACCGCGCCAGCGAGCGCGCACTGCTGGCAGGCGAGGACCGCCGCGCCTCCATCGCCCGGCTGGCGCCGGTGATGGCGCCCGCGGCGCTGCTGGCCGCGCAGCAGGCCGTGCTGCGCGTGCACGCGTCGGACGCGCTGCTGGACTATTTGCAGGCCCTCATCGCCGCCACGCGCGACGGCCGCTGGTTCGCTCAAGGGCTGAGCCCGCGCGCGGGCATCGCCTGGCTGCGCGCCGCCCGCGCCCGTGCCCTGCTGCACGGCCGCGACTACGTGGCCCCCGACGATTTGCAAGGCGTGGCCGAGCAGGTGCTGACGCACCGGCTGCAGGTGGCGGCCGACAGCGGCCGTGGCCGCGCCGCGCAGGTGCGCGCCCTGGTGGAGGCGGTGCCCCTGCCCTGAAGGCCGCCGCCCTATGCCGCGCATGCCGCCCAACTTGGCCCTGAGCCTGCTGCCGCGCGCCCTCGTGCGCCGCTGGCTGCGGCGGCGCCACCCGCGCAGCGCGCGCTGGGTCGTGGAGCAGCGCTGCCTCTACATCCTGCCTACGGGCGCGGGCTGGCTGTTCGCCGCCACGGTGGCGCTCATGTTGCTGGCGGCCATCAACCTGCAGCTCTCGCTGGGTTACCTGATGTGCTTCACCTTGGCCGGCACCGGCTTCGCCGCGCTGCTGATGACGCACCGCACGCTGCGCGGGCTGCAATTCCAACTGCGCGAGCCGGCACCCGGCTTTGCCGGGCAGCCGCTGGCGCTGAAGGTGGAGTGCGTGAACCCCGGCGCGGCGCGCCACGGCATCGCGCTGGTGTGGGAGACAGGCACGCGCTCGCGCCCGGCCTGGGTGGACGTGCCGGCTCAGGGCCAAGCCGTGGTCGAGCTGCACTGGACGCCCCCGACGCGCGGCCGCCACGAATTGCCGACGCTGCGCGTGCAGACGCGCTACCCCTTGGGCCTCTTCTGCGCCTGGACGCTGTGGCGCCCGGCCGCCCAAGCGCTGGCCTGGCCCGCGCCGGAAACCCACGCGCCGCCGCTGCCGCGCCCGCAAGCCCAGCCACAAGCCACCACCACGCGCGCGCTGCGCGAGGACGGCGATTTCTCCGGCGTGCGCGCCTACCGACGCGGCGACGCGCCGCACGAGCTGCTGTGGAAGAAGAGCGCCCACCACGGCGAGCTGGTCACGCGCGAGCGCCAGGCCGGCAGCCCCGCGCCGCTGGCGCTGCGCTGGCAGGACGCGGGAAACAACGCGGGCAGTGGTGCGGGCGACACCGAGGCACGCCTGTCGCGCCTGGCCGCCTGGGTGCAGGCCGCCTCGCGGGCCGACGTGCCCTGCGCGCTGGAGCTGCCCGGCGTGCGCATCGCCGCCGCCACCGGTGCGCAGCACCGGCAGCGGCTGCTGCAGGCGCTGGCGCTGTGGAGTGCGCCGCAGGGCACGGCGGCCTCGGACTGACAAGCGGGCCGTGGCGTTTCCTTCCCTCTTCGCGAACCTGCGCGCCGCGCTGCACGGCCACCGCGCGGGCGTGACGCTGCCGCGCTCCACGCGCGACCTGCTCTTCCTGCTGGCCGTCATCGCCTGGACGCTGCTGCCCCATGCCCCGCACCTGCCCGCCTGGTGCGGCGCGCTGGTGGCCGCCACGCTGCTGTGGCGGGCACGGCTGGCCATGAAACGCCAGCCGCTGCCGCCGCGCTGGCTGCGCTGGTCGCTGCTGGCGCTGGCCCTGGCCGGCACGGCCTGGAGCCACGGCACGCTGCTTGGGCGCGACGCGGGCGTGACGCTGCTGGCGGTGCTCATGGCGCTCAAGACGCTGGAGCTGCACGCGCGGCGCGACGCGCTGGTGGTGTTCTTCCTGGGGTTGTTCCTGGTGCTCACGCACTTCCTCTACGGCCAGACGCCGCAACTGGCGCTGGCCATGGCGCTGTCGGCCTGGGGGCTGATGACGGTGCTGGTGCTGGCGCACCGCCCGCTGGGCTACCCCAGCCTGCGCGAGGCCGCGGGCGTGGTGGCCGGCGCGGCGCTGCGCGGGGCGCCGCTGGCGCTGCTGCTGTTCCTCTTCTTCCCCCGCCTGGGCCCGCTGTTCGGCCCGCCGGCGGACCTGCCCTCGGCGCACACGGGCCTCTCCGGCCAGCTCAGCCTGGGGGGCATGCACGCGCTGGCCAACGACGACCGCGTGGCCTTTCGCGTGCGCTTCAACGGCCCCGTGCCGCCGCTGCAGGCGCTGTACTGGCGCGGACCGGTGCTCTCCGAGTTCGACGGCAACACCTGGACGCCGCGCCTGCAGCCCGGCCCGCCGCCGCCCATGCAGCTCGACGGCGCCGGCCTGCCCTACGAGATGCAGTTGCAGCCCTCGGCACTGCCGCTGCTGCCGCTGCTGGAGCTCTCGCCGCTGCTGGACAGCCCGCTGCCGGCCGCTCGGCTCAACGCCCAAGGCCAATGGACGCTGCTGCGCCCGCCGGTGCAGCCGCTGGCGCTGCGGGCGCGGGCCTGGCCCGGCTTCGAGCTTGGGCC
The DNA here is from genome assembly GCF_034427735.1 of Azohydromonas lata. Taxonomy (NCBI): domain Bacteria; kingdom Pseudomonadati; phylum Pseudomonadota; class Betaproteobacteria; order Burkholderiales; family Sphaerotilaceae; genus Azohydromonas; species Azohydromonas lata. The sequence continues at coordinate 267,382 of NZ_JAXOJX010000002.1, read as the reverse complement.
CACCGAGGCCGCGCCCGCATTGCGCGCCGACACCGCGCTACCCCCCGGCCACAACCCGCGCACGCTGCAGTGGGCGGCCGATCTGCGCCGCCGCCTGCCCCAGGCCGGCGCGCCGGCGCTGGTGGCCACCGTGCTGTCCCACATCCGCAACGGCGGCTACAGCTACACCATGGCGCCACAGGACACTGCCGCGTTGGGCCAGGACGCTGTGGACGCCTTCTGGCTGGACCGCCGCGAGGGCTTTTGCGAGCACTTCGCCGCCGCTTTCGTGGTGGTGATGCGCGCGCTGGACCTGCCCGCGCGCGTGGTCACCGGCTACCAGGGCGCCGACCCACTGCCGCAGGACGGCTGGTGGACGGTGCGCAACCGCCATGCGCACGCCTGGGCCGAGGTCTGGATGGCCGGACGCGGCTGGCAGCGCGTGGACCCCACCGCCGCCGTGGCCCCGGAGCGCGTGCAGCGCGGCGAGCTGCTGGCTGAAGGCGACGGCCTGCTCGCCCAAGCCCTGCAGCACTGGAGCCCTGCGCTGCTGCAGCAGTGGCGCCAGGCCTGGGGCGGGTTCAATCGCACCTGGAACCGCGCCCTGCTGCAGTATTCCGGCACCCGGCAGATGGCGCTGCTGCGCCGCCTGGGCCTGCACGCGCCGGACACCGGGACGCTGCTGCGGCTGTTGGGCGGCGTGCTGGCCCTGGCCGGCCTGGCCGGCGCCTGGGCCGCCACGCGCTCCTTGCGCCGCCCGCGCGACCCCTGGCGGCAGTTGCAACCGCGGCTGGCACGCGGCCTGGGGCGGCTGGGCGTCACGTGCGCACCCCACGACACGCCGCGCGCGCTGGCCACGCGCGTACAGCAGCACTTGGGCGCCGCCGGCGCGCCGGTGCAGGAGGCGCTGCTGGCGCTGGAGGCGCTGCGCTACGGCCGCGGGCCGGGTGCGGGCGCACGCGAGCTGCGGCGCTGGCGGCGCGGTTTCGAGCGCGCGGTGGCCAGCACGCCGGCCGCGCGCGGGACTTCCCGCACGGACACGCCCACCACGTTGGCCGCGGGCACGCCGCCAGCCGGGGACGCGGCGGCGCGCTCGCGATAATCCCGAGATGCCCTGCCGACTGCCCCTGCGCGCCGCCCTCGCCGCGGCCGCCCTGTCCTTCGCCCTCCTTCCCGTCCACGCCACCGCACCGCACCACGCTTCAAAGGCCAAGGCGACGGCCAAGAAGACGTCCACCGCCGCGCGCACCGCGCGCAGCGACAGCGACCCGGACGTCGTCACCTACGGCCGCCGCGAGGACGTGATGCGCTTCGGCGCCGACATGGCCGAGCGCTTCGAACTGGACCCCGAGTGGGTACAGCGCCAGTTACAGCAGGCGCGCTACCTGCCCAGCGTGGCGAAATTGATCATGCCGCCGCCCGTGTCCACGGCGAAGAACTGGGCCGCCTACCGCGCCCGCTTCGTGGAGCCGCAGCGCGTTGCCGCCGGGCGCCGCTTCTGGGAGGAGAACGAGCGCTGGCTCGCCCTGGCCGAGGAGCGCTGGGGCGTGCCCGCGGCGCTGGTGGTGGGCATCATCGGCGTGGAGACCTACTACGGCCGCAACATGGGGTCCTTCCGCGTGCTGGACGCGCTGGCCACGCTCTCCTTCGACTTCCCCAGCGGCCGCAGCGACCGCAGCGGCTTCTTCCGCGACGAGCTGGCCCAACTGCTGGTGTGGGCCAAGCGCGAAGGCATGGAGGCCACCGGCGTGCGCGGCTCCTACGCCGGCGCCGTGGGCCTGCCGCAGTTCATGCCCAGCAACATCAACAAGCTGGCCGTGGACTTCGACGGCAACGGCCACGTGGACCTCATGGGCAGTGCCGCCGACGCCATAGGCAGCGTCGCCAACTACCTGGCCTCGCACGGCTGGCAGCCGGGGCTGCCCACGCACTTCTCGGTCGCGCCGCCCACGGACCCCGCGCAGCGTGCCGTGCTGCTGGCGCCGGACATCCTGCCCAGCTTCACCCCGGCGCAGTTCGCCGAGCACGGCGCCGCGCTGGAGCGTACGGCGCAAGAGCTGGACGGCCCGCTGGCGCTGGTGCAGCTCTTCAACGGCGACGGCGAGCCCAGCTACGTGGCCGGAACCAGGAATTTCTACGCCGTCACCCGCTACAACTGGTCCAGCTACTACGCGCTGGCGGTGATAGAGCTGGGCGCGGCGGTGGCCGCGGCGCGCTGACGCCGCCGGCCAAGCTCGCGACGGCCAGCGCCAGACGGCCGGGCTCGGCCACCGTGCCGCTCAGGCACAGCTTGTCCAGAAGCGCTTGCAAGCCGTACTTCGTACAGCCCTGCCTGACGGCTGGGAGGTGCAGGAGCCTGGGTCGTGTCGTCTGCACCGTGCAAACCGGTGGCCGCCCCGCATTTCAAGCCTCGCACTGCAGCGCTGCTGCCTCCAGTGGGCGCAAAAACAGGCGCGAAAGCGCGCCGCCTGCAGTCGGCATGCACGCGACGCCTCAAGTCAAGCTTTACCCGCTTACGCAATTCGGCAACCACCCGGCGCAAGCCCAAAGCTTTAACATTTGTTGACAAAACTTGAGAGAGCTTACCGCTATGTCCACGACGGCCTGTCACTACGCCTTCACTGCCGCCTCGCCGGCATTGGCCGCGGTGCAGGCTGGGGGTGGCAAGGCTCCGCCATGCGACAGCGGCGGCAAGAGCGAATTCCTGGCGCACGCCAGCCATGAGCTGCGCACGTCCGTGCACGGCATCCTGGGTTTCACGCAACTGCTGTCGCAGGACGGCTCCTTGGGTGCCGAGCAGCAGCGGCAGGTTGAGCTGATCGATGCCTGCGCCCAAACGCTGCTGAAGCTGGCGCAGGAGATGCGTGCGGCTTCCACGCCGCCGGAAAAGCCTTCCTGCCTGCTGCCCGCTCAAGCACCGGTGCGCAGCGGCCTCGCGTTGCCCCCGGCGCAGTCCGCCGCGGACGACGCCGCCACGCCCGCGCGCCGGCTGCTCTATGTGGAGGACAACCCGCTCAACGTGCTGCTGATGGAGGCGCTGCTGGCGCAGCGTCCGCACTGGGTGCTGCGCGTGGCCACCACGCAGGCCGAGGCCCTGGCCACCGCGCCGGAGTTTCGCCCGCACCTGTTGCTGCTGGACATGAATTTGCCCGACGGCAGCGGCACCGAGCTGCTGACACTGCTGCGGGCGAAACACGCGGCGCTGCGCGGCGTGCCGGCCATCGCCGTGTCGGCCGATGCCTTCACCGAGGACACCCGCGCCGCCCTGGCCGCGGGCTTCGACAGCTACTGGACCAAGCCGCTGGACATGGTACAGGTGCTGGCCGAGCTGGACCAGCGGCTGCACCACGTGCCGGCAGCGCCCTGACGGGCAGCGCCGCAACAACAGCAACGCCCGCGTGAGGCGGGCGTTGTTCATTGGGCACTGAGCCGGCAAGCCGCCCGGCGCGGGGCCGGGCACTGTGGCGCGACGGAAAACTCAGGCCGCCATGGGCACCAGGAAGTCCTGGCTGATCCCCACGCCCAGGTCGCCCACGCTGCGCAGGAACTCGACCAGGTAGTCGTGCAGGCCGCCTTCCATGATCTCTTCGATGGTTCCCCAGCGCAGTTGCGCCTGCAACTTGCCGGCCAGGCGCATCGTCTCGTCGCTGTGGTCGTTGGCCACCAGCTGGAGCTGCTCCATGATCCCGTTGAGGCAGGCCACAAGCGAGCGAGGCATGTCCGGGCGCAGGATGAGCAGCTCGGCCACCTTCTCCGGCCGGATCACGTTGCGATAGACCTTGCGGTAGATCTCGAAGGCCGAGACCGAGCGCAGCACCGCAGACCAGTAGTAGAAGTCCACCTCCTGCGTCTCGTGGCCCTGCTGGCTTTGGCTCTGTCCATGCCCGTTGCCGTTGCCGTTTTGCGACTGCGTGAAGGAGCCGCCCAGGGCGTGGAGCTTGGCGTCCAGCAGCCGCGCGGTGTTGTCCGCGCGCTCCAGGAAGGTGCCCAGGCGCAGGAAGTACATCGCCTCGTCTTCCAGCATGGTGCCCGTGCGCACGCCGCGGCTCAGGTGCGAGCGGTGCTTGACCCAGTCGAAGAACGAGGCCGGGTCGCGGTCGAAGTTGCCGCTTTGCATCTGCTTGAGAAAGCCCAGCCAGGTCTGGTTCTGGGTTTCCCAGACCTCGGTGGTGAGCGCGCCGCGCACGGCGCGGGCATTCTCGCGCGCCGCGCGCAGGCAGTTCAGGATGCTGGAGAGGTTGTGCTCGTCACGCACCATGAAGTGCATGACGTTGGCGGAGTTGACCTCGCCGTACTTCTTCTTGAAGTTGTCTTCCAGCTCGGAGATGCCCAGCAGTCCGCGCCAGCCGGCTTCGGCGCGATCGGCCGACTGCGGCAGCAGCGAAGTTTGCAGGTTGACGTCCAGCATGCGCGCTGTGTTTTCCGCGCGCTCCATGTAGCGGGCCATCCAGAACAGATGGTCCGCGGTCCTCGACAGCATGACGTTGCGTCCTTTCCTTCTTATTCCTCAAGCACCCAGGTGTCCTTGGTGCCGCCACCCTGCGAAGAATTCACCACCAGCGAGCCTTCCTTGAGCGCCACGCGGGTGAGGCCGCCGGGCACCATCTGCACGCCGTTGGCGCCGCTGAGCACGAAAGGACGCAGGTCGATGTGCCGCGGCGCGATCCCCGACTCCACATAGGTCGGGCAAGTGGACAGGCTCAGCGTGGGCTGGGCGATGTAGTGGTGCGGGTTGGCGACGATCTTGGCGCGGAAGTCCTCGATTTCCGCCTTGGTCGAGGCCGGGCCCACCAGCATGCCGTAGCCGCCGGCGCCGTGGACTTCCTTGACCACCAGCTCCTGCAGGTTGGACAGCACGTACTTGAGCGACTCTTCCTCGCGGCACAGGTAGGTGGGCACGTTCTCCAGAATGGGCTTTTCGCCCAGGTAGAACTCCACCATGCGCGGCACGTAGGGGTAGATGGATTTGTCGTCGGCGATGCCCGTGCCCACGGCATTGCACAGCGTCACGCGCCCGGCGCGGTAGGCCTGCATGAGGCCCACGCAGCCCAAGGCGCTGTCGGCGCGGAAGGCCTGCGGGTCCAGGAAGTCGTCGTCGATGCGGCGGTAGATCACGTCCACGCGGCGCGCGCCGCGCGTGGTGCGCATGTGCACCGTGTCGTCGCGCACGAACAGGTCCGAGCCCTGCACCAGCTCCACGCCCATCTGCTGCGCCAGGAAGGCGTGCTCAAAGTAGGCCGAGTTGTACATGCCGGGCGTGAGCACCACCACGGTGGGATCTTCCACGCCGGCCGGCGCCACGGAGCGCAGCGTCTCCAGCAGCAGGTCCGGGTAGTGGGCCACGGGCGCGATGCGCTCCTGCGCGAAGAGCTCGGGGAAGAGCCGCATCATCATCTTGCGGTTCTCCAGCATGTAGCTCACGCCGCTGGGCACGCGCAGGTTGTCTTCCAGCACGTAGTTGGTGCCCGTGCCGTCGGGGTTGGCCGCGCGCACCAGGTCGATGCCGGCGATGTGCGAGTAGATGTCGTGCGGCAGCTTCACGCCGGCCATCTCAGGCCGGTACTGCGCGTTGTGGAGCACCTGCTCGGCCGGGACGATGCCGGCCTTGAGGATCTCCTGCTTGCCGTACACGTCGGCAATGAAGCGGTTGAGCGCCGTGACGCGCTGGCGCAGGCCTTGCGCCATGCGCTTCCACTCCGCGCCAGGGATCACGCGGGGGATCAGGTCGAAGGGGATGAGCCGCTCGGTGCCGGCTCCGTCATCCTGCGCGCCGTAGACGGCGAAGGTGATGCCCACGCGGCGGAAGATCATTTCCGCTTCCTGGCGCCGTGCATCCATGAGCTCGCGGGGCTGGCGTTGCAGCCACTGTGCGAAGCGTCGGTAATGCTCGCGGACCGCATCCGGGTGAGGACGCATCTCGTCGAAGCTGGGTCTCATCGTTCTGGCTCCTTCCTGCAGCGCTTTCGCAACTTGTGTGCCACGGCCTCACCCGCAGCGCGGGCACACGCTGGAGCGGCATGCGACATGCCGCTTCAAACCACTTCAGTGTCGGCCGCGGCCTCTTCGCCGGCCTTGCCCCAGCGCACGGTATGCACGCGCACGCCCAGCGTATGCGAGCCGCCGCCGCGTATGACGCCGCGCAGCGGCGTGACGTCGCCGAAGTCGCGCCCAACGGCCACGCGCAGGTGCTCGATGTCCGGGACGACGCGGTTGGTCGGGTCCAGCTCCAGCCACGCGCCGTTGGCGTCCTCGTCGGCATAGGCGCGCGGGCACCACACCGCGGCCCACGCATGCGAGGCGTCGGCGCCCACCAGCGCCGGGCGCCCCGGCGGCGGGCGCGTGAGCAGGTAGCCGCTGACGTAGCGCGCGGCCAGCCCCATGGCGCGCAGCGCGCCCACCAGCACGTGCGCAAAGTCCTGGCACACGCCGCGGCGGCGCTGCAGCACCTCGGCCAGCGGCGTGTCGATCTGGGTGCTGGCGCTGCGGTACTCGAACTCGTCGTGCACGCGCTCCATCAGCTCGATGGCGGCCTCGGCCAGCGGCCGGCCCGGCGTGAAGCTGGACGCGGCGTACTCGCGCAACGCCGGCAGGCGCGGGACGAAGGGCGACCAGGCGGTGAACTCCGCCGCCGGCTCCCAGGTCCAGCCCGCGCGAAAGCGCAGCCGCCGCGCCACCGCTTCCCAAGACTGGGAGGCCGAGGGCTGCAGCGACGCACCACGCGGGTGCAGCCGCACCCGGCTGCGCGCGCGCACCTGCAGCGCATCGTGCGCTCGCGCCAGGCTGAACAGCAGCCGCGGGTTGCCGTGGCGGTCCATGTCCTCGCGCGCGTGGTCCGGCGGCGGCTCTATGCGCAGGTCGAACTCCTCCAACTGCTGCCAGGGCTCCTCGCGCGGGCGCAGCCAGGCCACGTGCTGCGCCAGCTCCACCGCGCTGCCGTAGTGGTACTCGGTGACGTGCTCCACGGCCAGGCCCAAATGCGGCGGCTCGGCCGCGGGCGTTTCCTCGGCCTTCGCAGCGGCGTCGACCGTGGGCGCGGACGCCACGGCGGGCACGGCCGCACCGGCAGGGTCCGCGGCGGGAGTTCCGGGCGCGGGTGCGGCGGCAACCGCCTCCACGGCCGCAGGCGCGCCGGGCTCGGCGTCGGACGGCGCTGGCGCTGCCGGCTCGGATTCGGGTCGGGTGCTCATGGCTTTTGCAGCGGGTCGCTGACGTGGGCGAAGAAGCGCTTGCCGATGTCGTCGGAGAGCTGCGCCCCGGCGTCGGCCAGCTGCGCGGCCAGTGCGTCCAGGCGGCGGCGCAGCGCCTCGTCGTCCAAGCCGCGCAGCGTCTGCAGTGTCAGGCCCGGGCCCTGTGCGGGCAACCCGGAGAGCAGCTCGTCGGCCACGTCGGCGGCGATGGGCAGCTTGCGCAGCTCGGTGCGCAGCCGGCGCAGGATGCAGGCCCAGGCGCGCGGGTTGTTGTCGTCCAGCACCAGCAGGTCCACCAGCGCCAGCAGGTCCTGGTGGCGCTGGTAGCGGGCGCGGAAGGTGATGGTGGAGTCGTAGAGCTCCAGCAGCAGCGCGTTGCCCTCGGCGTCGGCCAGCGCCCCTTCGCGCAGCAGCACGCCGAACTGCGTGGCGTGGCTTACCAGGCGCTCCACGTGGCGGCCCACGGTCAGCAGCCGCCAGCCGTGGTCGCGCGTCATGCGGTCGGACTGCGCGCCGGTGACCGCCGCCAGTTGCACCGCCAGCTCGTCCAGCGCGCGCAGCACCTCGTTGGTGGTGGGCGCGGCCTTGTCCGCGGGCCGCAGCGTGGCGCGCAAGTCCTGGCCCATGCTGCGCATCAGGCCCCACTGCTCCGGCGACAGCCGCTCGCGCAGGCTGCCCGCCGAGCGTGACAGCGCCGTGAGCAGCCAGCCCAGGCCGCTTTCCTCGCCCAAGGCCTTGAGCAGCGAGCGCCGCAGCACCGCGCGCGAAGGCGCGACGCCGCCGCTGCCCAACAGCCCCGCGCGCTGCAGCAGCACGCGCAGCGCGCGCTGCACGGGCGCCGGCAGCTCCGTGCCCGTGCTGCGCTGCAGCGCCGCGCGCGCCAGGCGCACGGCCTGTTCGGTGCGCTCGGTGTAGCGGCCCAACCAGTACAGGCTCTCGGCGGTGCGGCTGGCCACGGGACCGCGACGGGCCAGGATGTCGTCCACGCTCAACCGCCCGGTGAGCATGCTGAAGGTGTCCACCGTGCCGTCGGTGCGCACCCACAGGTCCATGGCGCTGCCGCGCGCGGGCAGCAAGGGCTCGTCGGCATCGCCATGCACGCGCCCAAACCCGCCGGGCAGCACCTGCCAGTTGCCCGTGCCGTCGGCCACGGCGTAGACGCGCAGCCCAACCGGCACGCCCTCCAGCCGCCCTTCCCGCCAGCGCAGCGCTTGTGACCGGCCGGGGCGCTCCTGCAGCGTCCAGGCCTCCGGATCCTCCTCGATGCGCCCACCCTCAGGGCGCAGCGCACCAACATCAGGCCCCAGACTGGGGCGCATGCACAGTTTTGGCAAATGTGGCCGCACGCTTTCCCAGGCAGCGGCCTCGCCACACCACCACGACGCCAGCGAAGGCAGCAGCAGCGGCTGGCCCAGCAGCGACTGCGCGATGCCGGGCAGGAAACCGGACAGGGCCGGCGACTCCAGGAAGCCGCAGCCCGGCGCATTGGCCAGCGCCAGCCGTCCGGCACGCAGCACCTGCAGCAGCCCCGGCACGCCGTAGCAGCCCTGGCGCTCGTCGAGCTCCAGCGGGTCGCACTGGTTGTCGTCGATCATGCGCAGCAGCCCGTGCACGGGCGCCAGCCCTTCGAGCATCTTGGCGTACAGCCGCTCGCCGCGCACCGTGAGGTCGCCGCCCTCCACCAGCGGCAGGCCCAGGTAGCGCGCCAGATAGGCGTGCTCGAAATAGCCCGGCGCGTCCGGCCCGGCGGTGAGCACCGCCAGGCGCGGATGCGCGTCCGCGGCCGCCATGGCCGCCTGCCCGCGCAGCGACTGCAGCAGCCTCCGGTAGGTCGAGGCCATGTGCTGCACCCGCAACTGCTCGAAGGCCTCGGGGAAGAGCCGCGACACGATCAGCCGGTGCTGCAGCACGTGGCCCAGGCCCGCGGCCGTCTGCGTGCGTTGCGAGGTCACCCACCAGCGCCCGTCGGGGCCGCGTGCCAGCTCGAAGGAGACGACGTGCAGGTACAGCCCGCCCGGCGGCGAGAAGCCGTTCAGTGGCCGCAGGTAGCCCGGGTGGCGAAACAGCAGCGACGGCGGCAGCAGCCCGCGCTTGAGCAGGTACTGCCGCCCGCCGTAGAGGTCGGCCAGCATGAGCTGCAGGAGCTGCGCGCGCTGCGCCACGCCGCGCTCTATGGCGGCCCAATCGGCGGGCTCCATGACCAGCGGCAGCAGCTCCGGCGCCCAGGGCAGCGATTGCTCCGTGCCGTGCACGTTGTGCGTGATGGCGTCGGCGCGCAGTTGCTGCGCGAGCTGCTGCGCGCGGCGCTGCAGCTCGGCGCCGAAGGCCTGCGGCCGCGCCGGCAGCGAGGCCAGCAGCTTCTGCCACGAGGGGCTCAGGTTGCGGTCCGGCGCGCGCCACTCGTCCAGCGTGCCGGACGGGGGCAGACGCGTGAGCCAGTCCGCAGCGCTGGCCACCGTGCGCGGACGGGTGCGCGGGGTGGCGACTCTCATCGCCTCAACCCGGCATGCGCAAATCCAGCGTGAACGGGAACTCCAGGCTGGGCCGCGCCGGCGAGACCTGCATGCGGCCCGGCGTGTGCTCCAGCTTGAAGAAGCGGGCCAGGCGGCGGCTCTCGGCCTCGTAGGCGTTGACCGGGAAGGTCGAGTAGTTGCGCCCGCCCGGATGCGCCACGTGGTAGCGGCAACCGCCCACGGAGCGCGAGGCCCAGCGGTCCACGAGGTCGAAGGTCAGCGGCGCGTGCACGCCAATAGTCGGGTGCAGTGCCGACGGCGGCTGCCACGCGCGGTAGCGCACGCCGCAGACGAACTCGCCCACGCGCCCCGTGGGCTGCAGCGGCAGCGCGCGGCCGTTGACGGTGACGACGTGCCGGTTGCCGTTGAGCCCCGTGACCTTGACCTCCAGCCGCTCCAGCGACGAGTCCACGTAGCGCACCGTGCCGCCGGCGAAGCCCTCCTCGCCCATGACATGCCAGGGCTCCAGCGCCGTGCGCAGCTCCAGCTCCATGCCCTGCGTGGCCATGGCGCCGATGACGGGGAAGCGGAACTCGAAGTGCGGCCCAAACCAGGCGCCGTCGAAGGCCAGGCCCGCGCCGCGCAGGTCGGCCAGCACGTCCTCGAAGTCCATGCGCACGAAGGTCGGCAGCGTGAAGCGGTCGTGCAGCGCCGTGCCCCAGCGCGTGAGCCGCGTGTCGCCGCGGCCGCGGTAGGGCTCGCGCCAGAACCACGCCACCAGCGCGCGCAGCAGCAGTTGCTGCGCCAGGCTCATGCGCGCATGCGGCGGCATCTCGAACGCGCGCAACTCCAGCAGGCCCAGCCGGCCGGTTGGGCCGTCCGGCGAATAGAGCTTGTCTATGCAGAACTCGGCCCGGTGCGTGTTGCCGGTGACGTCGATCAGCAGGTTGCGGAACAGGCGGTCCACCAGCCACGGCGGCACGCCCGCCGGGCCGGCGTTCTGGCGCTCCAGCTCGGCCAGGGCGATCTCGATTTCATAGACCTGGTCGTCGCGCGCCTCGTCGAAGCGCGGCGCCTGGCTGGTGGGGCCAATGAAGAGGCCGCTGAACAAATAGCTCAGGCTGGGGTGGTTGTGCCAGTAGGTCAGCAGGCTGGCGAGCAGGTCCGGCCGGCGCAGGAAGGGGCTGTCCGCTGGCGTGGCGCCGCCCAGCACCAGGTGGTTGCCGCCACCGGTGCCGGTGTGGCGGCCGTCCAGCATGAACTTCTCGGTGGACAGCCGGCTGTGGTGCGCCGCGTCGTAGAGGAATTCGGTGTGGGCGACCAGGTCGTCCCAGCGCTCGGCCGGGTGGATGTTCACTTCGATCACGCCCGGGTCCGGCGTGACCTGCAGGATCTTCAAACGCGGGTCGCGCGGGGCGCCGTAGCCCTCCAGCACGATGCGCACGCCCAGCTCCTTGGCCGTGGCCTCGACGTGGCCCAGCAGCTCCAGGTAGTGCTCCAGGTGCTGCAGCGGCGGCATGAAGATGTAAATGGCCCCCGTGGTGGCCTTGGACGCCACCTCGGCCTTGGGCCCGTTGGCCCGCGCCGGGTCACGCACTTCCACGCACAGCGCCGTGCGCGTGATCCAGCCGGCCGACTCCTGCCGCCCCGGCATGCCGTGCTGCGCGGAGGCCGAAGTGGCGGCAAAGCCGCCGTCCGCCCCCAGCACGCCCGTGCCCTGCCCCAGGCCATCGCCGCCGCCACCGCTGCCGCCGGCAGCGCCGCCCCCCATGCCGCCCGCGGCGGCCAGGCCGGCGTCCTGCACGTCGCCGGGCCAGGGCTGGCCTTGCAGCGCGACCACGCCGCCCTCGGCCCAACCGGCGCCGCTGCGGTGCGCGTCATAGCCGGGCTGGTGCGGATGGGGTTGCGCCAGCGGCGCCGACGCCGCCCCGCTTGCGGGCAAAGGCCCGCGCGCCGCGAAGGGGTCAGGCATGAAGTCCTGCTGCTTGTCCTCTTCGGAGGCCCAGGGCAGCGAGTCCAGCGGCAACCGGAAACCCATGGGCGAGTCGCCGGGCAGCAGGTACAGCCGCTCATCGCGCAGGAACCACGGGCCGCTGGCCCAGCCGGCGCTCTCGCGCTTGACGGGCAGCGCGTAGCCGGTGACGGCATCCAGACCCTTGGCGAAGACGCGGCGCAGGCGCACGCGCTCCAGCTCGTCGTCCAGCTTGGAGTCCAGGGGATCGACGTTCACCGGCAGCCGGCGCTCGCGCCACAAGTGGTACCAGGCGTCCTCGAAGCCAGGCATGACGTGGGCGGCGTTGACCGCCAGCCGCGACGCCAGCCGCGTGATGAAGCGCTGCGCGTCGTCGGCCGTGTAGGGCTGCGGCTCGCGCTCGTCGGCAAACAGCAAGGGGTCGTTCCACGCCGGCTGGCCGTCGGCGCGCCAGGCGATGGTCATGGCCCAGCGCGGCAGTTGCTCGCCCGGATACCACTTGCCCTGGCCAAAGTGCAGGAAGCCACCGCGCCCGTACTCGCCGTGCAGCCGGTGCAGCAGCTCGATGGCACGGCCGCGCTTGGTGGGGCCCATGGCGTCGGTGTTCCACTCGGCGCCGTCGCGGTCGTCCACGGAGACGAAGGTGGGCTCGCCACCCATGGTCAGCCGCACGTCCTGCGCCTGCAGTTGCTCATCCACCCGGCGGCCCAGCTCGACCAGGCCGCTCCACTGCTCCTCGGTGTAGGGCTTGGTGACACGAGGCGACTCGTGGACGCGGGTGAGCGCCATGAGGTGCTCGAACTCCACCTCGCACTTGTCCACCGCGCCGGAGACGGGCGCCGCCGTCGAGGGCTCGGGCGTGCAGGCCACGGGAATGTGGCCTTCGCCAGCCAGCAGCCCCGACGTCGGGTCCAGGCCGATCCAGCCCGCGCCGGGCAGGAAGACCTCGCACCAGGCGTGCAGGTCGGTGAAGTCGGTCTCGGCGCCCGAGGGGCCGTCCAGCGACTTCACGTCCGGGACGAGCTGGATCAAGTAGCCGGAGACGAAGCGCGCCGCCAGGCCCAGGCGGCGCAGCACCTGCACCAGCAGCCAGGCCGAGTCGCGGCAGGAGCCGCTGCGCTTTTCCAGCGTCTCTTCCGGCGTCTGCACGCCGGGCTCCAGGCGAATGAGGTAGCCCACCTCCTCCTGCACGCGCTGGTTGAGCGCGACCAGGAAGTTCACCGTGGGCTGCGGTTCGCGGGAAATGCTTTCCACGAAGGCGTCCAGCCTGGGGCTGGACTCCAGCGTCTTGAGGTAGGGCACGAGGTCCGGCTTGGCCTCGGCCGCGTACTCGAAGGGAAACTTCTCGGCCTGCGGCTCCAGGAAGAAGTCGAAGGGGTTGTAGACCGACATCTCGGCCACGAGATCGACCGTGACCTTGAACTCCGTCGTGGTTTCCGGGAACACCAGGCGGGCGATGTAGTTGGCAAACGGGTCCTGCTGCCAGTTGATGAAGTGCTCGGCGGGCTCGACCCGCAAGGAGTAGCTCAGGATCGGCGTACGGCAGTGCGGCGCGGGGCGCAGGCGCACCAGCTGCGGCGACAAGCCCACGCGGCGGTCGTAGCGGTAGTGCGTGACGTGGTGCAGCGCGACATGGATGGACACGACGGCGTTCCCTCTCGTATGGCTAGGAAGAGTTGATTCTGAATTCTCGCACCCGGGTTATTCCGGAGCGGTGGCCGTTGGGCGGTTGCCTCGTCCAGGGCCGGGAGGGTTGCACTAGCTCAAACCGTGCCGCCAGTAGCGCGGACGCAGCAGGCGCTCGCAACTGGACTGACCATCGCGCCAGCGCCAGGCGCCGCAGTCCGGTGTCTGCACCATTTCGATGCCCCGATCGCGCAGCCGCTGCACCACGTCGGGGGCCGGGTGCCCAAAGCGGTTGTGGTGCCCGGCCTGGACGATGGCCACTTCCGGCGCCACGGCGTCCAGGAAAGCCGGCGAAGAGGAACCCCCGCTGCCGTGGTGCGGCACCAGCAGCAGCGCGCTGCGCAGCGCCGCGGCGTCGGCCGCCACCAGCGCGGCTTCCTGCGCCGCACCGATGTCGCCGGAGAGCAGCAGGCGGCGGCCGGCCGCGTCCGTCACCTGCAGCACGCAGCTCAGGGCATTGGGCCGAGCGTTGGCGACGGCGTAGTCCGATGCGCGGGGGTGCAGCACGGCAAAGCGCACCCCGTCGCGCTCCCAGCGCTGGCCGGCCTCGCAGCGCTGGTGAGCCACGCCCACGGCCAGCAGTGCATGACCCGCTTCCAGCGAGCTGCGCAGCTCGCCCACGGGCAGCGCACGCAGCAGCGAGGCGGCACCGCCGGCGTGGTCCATGTCGCGATGGCTGATGACGAGCGTGTCCACCTGGCGCTCGCCCAACGCCTGCAGCAGCGGGACGAGCACGCGCTCGCCCGCGTCGCGCCCCGGGCCGTAGCGCGGGCCGCTGTCGTAGACCAGCACCGACGCGTGCGTGCGCACCAGCACCGCATTGCCCTGGCCCACGTCCGCCGCCACCACTTCGAAGAAGCCCGGCGCCGGCCTTGACGGCGGCGGCAGCGCCACCGGCAGCAGCAGCGGCACGGCCAGCAGCCGCAGCCGCCACGGCAGCGGCGCCACCGCCAGTACCCCGGCCAGCAGCGCCGCCCACTGCGCCCACCCCGGCGCCACGCCTGTGATCCATACCGCGCCCGGCAAGCCCACCAGCCACGCCAACACGGCGTTGAGGGCCAACAGCAGCACCGCCGCCACGCTCCACAGCGGCGCCCAAAGCACGCCCAGCAGCGCCAGCGGCGTGACGGCCAGTGTCACCAGCGGAATGGCCACCAGGTTGGCCAGCAGCCCAACCACCGAGAACTGCTGAAAGAGCAGCAGCGTCAGCGGCGCCAGGCCGACCGTGGCCACGAGTTGCGTGCGCACCGCGCCGCGCAGCAGCGCCAGGGCACGCCGTGCCGGGCCTGGCGGCGCATCGGCATCGATATCGACACGGGCCACCGCCGCGGGCTGCGCCGGCTCCGAGACCATGAGCAGCCCAACAGCGGCAAAGGACAGCCAGAACCCGGCCTGCAACAGCGCCCACGGGTCCAGCGCGCTCACCACCACGGCCGCCGCACCCAACACCAGCGGCCAGGGCCAGCGGGCCCCGAGCAGGTGCAGCAGCGCCGCACAGCCCAGCATCCACACCGTGCGCTGCGACGGCACGCCCCAGCCGGCCAGCAGCGCATAGGCCGCGGCCAGCAGCACGCCCAAGGCGCGCGCGGCCCACGGCGTGGGCAGCCACAGGCACAGGGCGGCGCTGCGCCGCCACAGCGCGCCCACGGCCTGCGCCGCCAGCCACGCGAACATCGTGATGTGCAGCCCGCTGATGGCCATGAGGTGCGCCGTGCCGGAGGCGCGATACAGCGACCAGTCGGCCCGCTCTATGGCGGCCTGGTCGCCCACGGCCAGCGCGGCGAGCACGCCGGCAGCGCGTGGGTTGCTCACCTGCGCGGCAATGGCCTCGCGCACCGACTGGCGCGCGCGCTCCACGTCGCAGCACTGGCCCTCGGCCAACAACCTCGGCTGTGCGGGCTCCCCGCGCACGCTGCCCGTGGCGCGCAACCCGCGCTCGAACAGCCAGAGCTCGCCGTCGAAGCCATGCGGGTTGAGCAGCGCATGCGGCGCCTGCAGCCGCGCCCACAGCCGCCAGCGCTGGCCGGCACGCAGCTCCACCCCGGGCGAGGACAGCGCCGGCTCGTCCGGGCCGCTGCGGCTCCAGGACAGCGACACGCGCGAAGGCACCGCCGCCGGGGCGCCATCCGGCGTACGCGCGCCCTCCACCGCCAGGACGAAGCGCAAGCCCTCGGCGCTGTCCTGCGGCAGCTCCGCCACCACGCCGGTGAGCTCCACCGCCTGGCGCTCCAGCGCGGGCGGCAACGCGTCGGCCAGCCGCGCGCGGGCCTGCAGGCCGGCATTGGCCGCACCCAGCGCCGCGGCACCGCCCAGCGCCAGCGCCATGAAGAGCAGCCGCCAGCGGCCCACCAGCCGCGAGCTGCGCGCCCAGCGCCACGAGAGCCATAAAAGGGGCGCGCCCAGCAGCAGCGCCGCGTCCACCACCGGCGCCCACAGCCGCGGCTGCTGCAGTTGCCAGGCCGTGCCCAGCAGCCACGCCAGCGCCAGGGCGAGCAAGCTCAACCCCTGCGTGGGGGCTGAATGGGGCGGTGTAGGATGCCGCGCCCCGTCTGTACCAGACCTTCCGGAGCTATCCCCCGACATGTCCACCGTTCAAGACCGTCTGAATGCCCTAGGTATCACGCTGCCTCCCGTGGCCGTGCCCGCTGCCGCCTACGTGCCCTTCGTGCAAAGCGGCAAGCTCGTTTTTCTCTCAGGTCACATCGCCAAGAAAGATGGCAAGCCCTGGGTGGGCCAGTTGGGCGCGACCATGGGCACGGAAGAAGGCTCCGCCGCCGCGCGCGCCGTGGCCATTGACTTGTTGGGGACGCTGCAGGCGGCCGTGGGCGACCTCTCCCGCGTGGCGCGCATCGTCAAGGTGCTCAGCCTGGTCAACAGCACCGGCAGCTACACCGAGCAGCACCTGGTGACCAACGGCTGTTCGCAACTGTTGGGCGAGGTGTTCGGCGCTGAAGTGGGCGCGCATGCGCGCAGCGCCTTCGGCGTGGCCCAGCTCCCGCTGGGTGCCTGCGTGGAAATCGAGCTTATCGCCGAAGTGCAATGAACCTGAACCTGGCGCAGCCGGCCTCCGTGCGCCGGGATCCGCTGCCGGCGCTCATCGCGCTGGTCTGCTTCGCGGCCATAGGCGCCGCGCTGGTGTCGCAGCACGTCTTCGACATGCAGCCCTGCCCCTGGTGCGTGCTGCAGCGGCTGGTCTTTGCGCTCATAGGCATAGCAGGACTGGCCGCTTGGGCGGCCAATGCCCTGGCGCTGCGCCGCGTGGCGCTGGCGCTGGTGCTGCCGCTGTCGCTCGCGGGCATGGCCGCAGCGCTGTGGCAGCACTTCGTGGCGGCGGCCTCCTCGTCGTGCAACCTCACGTTGGCCGACAAGATCCTGGCCCAACTCGGCCTGGACGCCAGCCTCCCGGAAATCTTCCAGCCCCGCGCCAGCTGTGCCGACGCGGCGACGAACCTGTTGGGCGTGCCCTACGAGTTCTGGAGCCTGGCGCTGTTCGTCCTGTTGGGCGTGGCCGCCGCCTTCGGCTTACGCCGAGCGCTCCGCTGACGCGTCCGCGTCGTCCTTGCGGCGACGCAGCCGCCGCGCCAGCGGCAGCAGCACGGCACCGGCGGCAAACATCGCGTAAGTCGCCGGCTCGGGCACGGCTGCAGCCGGCGAGCTCAGCGCGCTGGCCGGCACGAGATTCGACGTCAGCGTATAGCCCGCACCCAGCGCACCGGTCGTCCCGGTGATCAGGTAATAGTATTTCTTGCGGCCGTCGATGTGCTCGAAACTGAAGGTCATCGGACCCTTGGTCGCGTCGCCGGTGAACGAGCCCAGATACTTATCGGGCCCGTAATAATCGCCGTAAAAATCGACCTTCAGATTGCCGATCGTGCCCTTGTTCAGGGTAAACGTCGCCTGCACACCCGTGTTGCCGCTTTGGGCCGGCGTCAGGATATAGCGTGCGTCGTCCACGAAACTGATGTTCTTGCCGATATTCCTGACCAGAGTTTCACTCGGGTCATGCAAATCCCAAACGGCATCAATGGCGTGTGCCGAGGGAAGGAATACTGCGGCAGCTACCAGTGCGATAGCGCGTGACTTCATTTGACTGTTCCTTGGTGAAAACAGGGTTTCAAGGATGCCTATTCGGCTGCCGGAATTTGATTCGAGCGGCTCCTAGGGTCAACCCCGCAGACGCATAACGCATATGAGCGCTGCGAATTTGCAATAGCTTTCATGAATTTACAAATACTGTCATGCGCTGACGACTGAGTTTGTATAGGCACATCACAAATCCCACAAAAAGATACGTCCATCGAGCTCTGCAAAGCTGCAATGGATTCAGCCAAGGCCTCCGTCATTTCAGTCAGACAGTCGCACCGTCAATTTCAAAGACGGCTTACGCGATATTGGGTTCGAATTTGAATCACCCCCCTTATTGCCACGTGGAGTTTCGACGGCCACCCCCTTGAGCCTGACGGGGAACGCACGCCAATTGCCCGATTGCCCGTCCGCTCGTTCGCTTGCACCGTCCCCTTTGGCCTGCCCTTCAGGCGCAGGCGCCGCGTTCATGCCCAAGCGCCCTGCCCAAGCACATGCGTTCCCGCATGAATGCCAACTCCAACCGCCGTCCGTGGGTTCGGCCCGTCGGGCAGACCTCCCCTGAACACAGGATTGGCATAGCCACCTATAATTAAGCACATTAAATGCTTAATGACGTTTAGTCATATTCAAATTCAAGTGGCGGAAGATAGCGTCCTCGTCGAAACCAGCGTGCAGCAGCTCAATGCGAGGCGGCGGCGTGCGGTCGAGCTGCGCCTTGAAGGCCGTTCGCTGCCGCAGATTCGCGCTGAAACGGGCCTGAGCGCGCCCACGGTGATTGCTGCGCACAAGGCCTTCCTGGCCGGCGGCTGGGGCGCCGTGGCCGTGCGCGGCCGTGGCCGCCAGCATGGGGAAGGCCGTGCGCTGACTGCACAACAGGAGCAGGCCCTGCGCCGCCTGGTGCTGGCGCAAATGCCGCAGGAGGTGCAGCTCGACACGCCGTTGTGGCAGCGTGAGGCCTTGGGCCAATGGGTAGAGCGCGAGCTAGGCGTCACGCTGGGCGAGCGCACCGTGACCCGCTACCTGGAACGCTGGGGCCTGCGCCTGCTGGGCCTGCAGGAAGCCGCCACGACGGACGAAGCCCGTCAGTGGCTGGAGCAGGCGCTGCCGCGGCACGTGCGCCAGGCGCGCCAGCAGCGCGCCACTCTTTTCTGGTGCGGCGAGCTGCGTGTGGGCGAGCACGGCAGTGCAGCGGCCCGCGTGCTGGCCGCGCTGAGCCTGCGCGGCAGCCTGGTGTGGCTGCCTTTTGGCGACAGCACAGCCGCCATCCATGCCGATTTCCTGCGCCGCCTGCAGCAGGTAGCCGGCGGCCCCGTGCTGGCGCTGCTGCACGGCATAGACCTGGACAGCCCCGCAGGCGCCGCGCTGCGCGGGCCCCTGGCCGCCGACGGCGTGACGCTGCAACCCTGCCCGCTGGCGCTGCGCTCGGTGCTGCCGGCCAGCGCCACGCCCGCAGCCGCTGCGGCGCCGGCCAAAACGGCCAGGCCGCGCGTGCTGCAGGCACCGCCGCGGGCACTGGAGCCGGCTGAGCGGCCCGCGCCACGCGCGCTGCCGCCCGCGCCGCCCGCTCCCATCCTCAGTGCCCCGGCATCGGCTCATAAGCCAGCCCCCGCCCCCTGGCGCCCGGCCACGCCGGCCGTGGCCCCGCAGCCCCTTAACCCCTCAGCCGCCGCGCGAGCCGCGGCCTTCCCCTCCCTCAAGAGAGAGCAGCCCATGAAACTGACCCATCTGCAACGCTTGGAGGCCGAGAGCATCCACATCATGCGCGAGGTGGTCGCGGAAGCCGACAAGCCGGTGATGCTGTATTCCATCGGCAAGGACAGCGCGGTCATGCTGCACCTGGCCAAGAAGGCCTTCTATCCCGCCCCGCCGCCCTTCCCGCTGCTGCACGTGGACACCACCTGGAAGTTCCGCGACATGTACGCCATGCGCGAGCGCATGGCGCGCGAGCTGGGCATGGATCTGCTGGTGCACCAGAATCCCGAAGCCAAGCAGATGGGCATCAACCCCTTCGACCACGGCTCGCAGATCCACACCGACATGTGGAAGACGCAGGGCCTGAAGCAGGCGCTGGACCACTACGGCTTTGACGCCGCCTTCGGCGGTGCGCGCCGCGACGAGGAAAAGAGCCGCGCCAAGGAACGCATCTTCAGCTTCCGCACCGCGCAGCACCGCTGGGACCCGAAGACCCAGCGCCCCGAGCTGTGGAAGCTTTACAACGCGCGCAAGCACAAGGGCGAGTCCATCCGCGTGTTCCCGCTGTCCAACTGGACCGAGCTGGACATCTGGCAGTACATCTACCTGGAAAACATCCCCATCGTCCCGCTGTACATGGCCAAGGAGCGCCCCGTGGTGGAGCGCGACGGCACGCTGATCATGGTGGACGACGAGCGCTTCCCCCTGAAGCCCGGCGAGGTCCCCATGATGCGCAAGGTGCGCTTCCGCACCCTGGGCTGCTACCCGCTCACCGGCGCCATCGAGTCCGAAGCCGACACGCTGCCGGCCATCATCCAGGAGATGCTGCTGGCGCGCACCTCCGAGCGCCAGGGCCGCGTCATCGACCACGACGCCTCCGCCTCCATGGAAAAGAAGAAGCAGGAGGGCTACTTCTGAGCCACTGCGCCGCGCCCCGCGTTGCGCGCGCATCCGCTCAAGAGCCTCCCTCCCAACGACCCAGGACACACACACCATGGCCCACGTTTCCGACCTCATTGCCGAAGACATCGAGCAGTACCTGAAGCAGCACGAGCACAAGAGCCTGCTGCGCTTCATCACCTGCGGCAGCGTCGATGACGGCAAGAGCACCGTCATCGGACGGCTGCTGTACGAATCCAAGATGCTGTTCGAGGACCAGCTCGCCGCCATCGAGGCCGACTCGCGCAAGTGGGGCACGCAAGGCGGCGAGATCGACTTTGCCCTGCTCGTGGACGGCCTGGCCGCCGAGCGCGAGCAAGGCATCACCATCGACGTCGCCTACCGCTTCTTCAGCACCGACCGGCGCAAATTCATCGTGGCCGACACCCCGGGCCACGAGCAGTACACGCGCAACATGATCACCGGCGCCTCCACGGCCGACGTGGCGGTCATCCTCATCGACGCGCGCAAGGGCGTGCTCACGCAGACCCGCCGCCACAGCTACCTGGTGAGCCTCATCGGAATCAAGAAGGTGGTGCTGGCCATCAACAAGATGGACTTGGTGGGCTACTCCGAGCAGACCTTCCGCGACATCGAGGAGCAGTACCGCGCATTCGCGCGCCAGATCGGCCTGACCGACATCACCGCCATTCCGCTGTCGGCCCTGCGCGGCGACAACATGCTGCAGCACAGCGACAGCACGCCTTGGTACCACGGCCCAACCCTCATGGGCTACCTGGAGACCGTGGAGATCGAGGAGACGCAGCAGCAGGCCAGCGACTTCCGGCTGCCCGTGCAGTGGGTCAACCGCCCCAACCTGGATTTCCGCGGCTTCACCGGCACCATCGCCGCCGGCATGATCCGCCCCGACGACCGCGTGCGCGTGCTGCCCAGCGGGCGCGAAAGCCGCGTGGCGCGCATCGTCACCGCCGACGGCGACTTGTCGCAGGCCGTGGCCGGCCAGTCCATCACACTGACCCTGGCCGACGAGGTGGACGTTTCGCGCGGCGACGTGATCTGCAAGGCCGAGGCGCCCGCTGAAGTGGCCGACCAGTTCGAGTGCACCGTGGTGTGGATGGCCGAGGAGCCCCTGCTCCCGGGCCGCCCCTACCTGCTCAAGCTGGGCACCAGCACCGTCAGCGCCACCATCACCGAGCCCAAGTACAAGGTCAACGTCAACACGATGGAGCACCTGGCGGCCAAGAAGCTGGAGCTCAACGAGATCGGCGTGTGCAACCTGGCGCTGGACCGCCCCATCCCGTTCGACGCCTACGGCACCAACCGCGAGACGGGTGGCTTCATCCTCATCGACCGCATGACCAACTCCACGGTCGGTGCGGGCATGCTGCACTTCGCGCTGCGCCGCGCTCACAACATCCACCTGCAGCCGGTGGACGTGAACAAGGAAGCGCGTGCCGCCCAAAAGGGCCAGAAGCCCGCCGTGCTGTGGTTCACGGGCCTCTCCGGCGCCGGCAAGTCCACCATCGCCAACCTGGTGGAGAAGAAGCTGCACGCCCTGGGCCGCCACACCTACTTGCTGGACGGCGACAACGTGCGCCATGGCCTGAACAAGGACCTGGGCTTCACCGAGGCCGACCGCGTGGAGAACATCCGCCGCGTGGCTGAAGTGGCGCGGCTCATGGTGGATGCGGGCCTGATCGTCATGACCGCCTTCATCTCGCCCTTCCGCGCCGAGCGGCAGCTTGCGCGCAGCCTCATGGCCGAGGGCGAGTTCGTGGAGATCCACGTCGACACCCCGCTGGAAGTGGCCGAGGAGCGCGACGTCAAGGGCCTGTACAAGAAGGCCCGCCGTGGCGAGTTGCTCAACTTCACCGGCATAGACAGCCCCTACGAGCCGCCCGCAGCGCCGGAGCTGCGCGTGGACACCATGTACAACACCGCCGACCAAGCCGCCGACCAGGTCATCCGCAAGCTGCGCGAGCTGGGCTTTATCGTCTAAGACCCGATGCCTCCACCAGGCCGTGCAAGGCGGCCTGGGCTGACCAAGCCGCCGCCGCTCGTCAAGGAGCTGCGGCGGCTTTTTTCATGGAGTTTCAAATAGCCGGCCAGCCTTCTACGGGAATATCCAAACCGTTTCGGTTGCTCTCGATTTCGCGATCTGAAAATTTGTCACTGTCAATGTTGAAGAAAGTGACAGACATTTCCACACTTAAATAACCACTCACCCTCGCCAAGAGCACCAAAAACCTCACCCGGTATTGGGCGGTACGTGGTTAAGGGTAAATAAGGCTTGAAATGGACGCGTCACAGGAAATTACACCGATACTCCTCCCATGTCAGGACGCGCCATGAAGCCTACTACCTTTTTACTGATTATCTGCGGCGTATTACTTAATGCAGCCGCGCAGCTTTTTCTCAAAAACGGTACGCGCCAATTGGGCGTCATTGGGCTGGACGGCCCGCACAGCCCTGTGCAATTGGCTTTCACCGTAGGTACACAACCCTGGATAGTCGGAGGTCTGGCCTGTTATGTGGTGAGCGTGGTGCTGTGGATCGCGGCCCTGTCGCGGGTGGACGTGATGGTGGCCTATCCCATGCTTTCCATTGGGTATGTCGTGAATGCGTTCATTGCCTGGCAATTCATGGGCGAGGCGCTCACGGCCCAACGCCTGCTGGGCATTGGCGTGATCGTCATCGGCGTGGTCATTCTTTCCCGTGGCTGAAGAGTCAGGCATGCACATTCTCCTCACCGGGGCCGCCGGATTTCTGGGCCGATATTGCGCACGCCGCCTGCGTGAAGCGGGCCATGTGGTGACCACTACCGATTTGCACGGCGATGTCGACTTGCGCGGCGATCTGGCCGACGAGGAATTTTCTCGCCGCCTGCCTCCGGTTGAAGCCGTGGTTCACGCCGCAGCGGTTCAATATGTGTCACCCAATTTGCCGCTGATCTCTCGCAAATCCTGGTTCCACCACAACAACGTCAAAGCCACCCGCTGCCTCATACAGCGTTACGCCGGCAGCGACGTGCATTTCGTCAATATCGGCACCAGCATGATGTATGCGCAAAACGGTGCCCCCCAATATGGGCCGGACAGCGAAATGAAGGGCCAGGGCGTCTACAGCATTTCCAAGCTGCAGGCGCAGCGCCTGGTGGAGCAAGGCATGCCGCGCTGGGCCACGGTGATTCCCTGCATCATCGGTGGCCCGGGCCGCGAAGGTCTGTTTCGCAATTTCGTTCGCGCCATTGCCCGCGGCCGCCCGGTCACCGTGCCGGGCAAGGCCGCTCATCCGGTGGCCATGGTCCATGTGGAAGACGTGGCCCGCCTGGTGGAATGCGTGATTCGCCGCAATGCCACGGGTTTCTACAACGCTGCGGCGCCGCGGCCCCTGTCCATCAACGACTGGGTGCGTGAAATCGAGGACGAAATCAACGCCCCCCCGGCGCGCATGCTGCATTTGCCCTTGAAACCGCTGCAATTCATCGCCGCGCTCAGCGGCTGGCGCCTGTTGGCCCGCGAGCAGGCGCTGATGCTGGAATGGCCGCACGTGCTGGATATTGACCGCTCGCTGGCCCTGGGCTGGCAGCCCCGCCACGACAACGCGCGCATCGCCCGCGATATTGCCCGCCATATTTATAGCAGCGAATTCGAGCCAGCCCGCGCAGGAGCACGCCATTAAAGCCGCCATGAATGCCGCACCGCAGGTGGAAGTGCCGCCCCTGCCGCTGTACGTCGATCTCGACGGCACGCTCATCGCCACCGATTTGCTGCATGAATCACTGCTGCGGCTGCTCAAGGGCCGCCCTGCCAGCCTGGTGCAAATGCCGGGCTGGCTATCCCGCGGCAAGGCGGCCTTCAAGCAGGAAATTGCCCAGCGGGTGGAATTAGACGTCACCACGCTGCCCTACCGCGACGAGGTGCTGGAATTCATACGCGAAGCCCGCGCCCAGGGCCGCCGCGTGGTATTGGCCACCGCTTCGGACGAGAAATTCGCCCACGACGTGGCCCGCCATTTGGGCCTGTTCGACGCGGTATTGGCCTCGAACGGCCAGCGCAATTTGAGCGGCACTCGCAAGCTCGAAGCCATTCAGGCCGATGCCCGCCGCCACGACAGCAATGACGGCGGAGAATTCGCCTACGCTGGCGACCGGCCCGTGGATATTCCCATCTGGCGTGAAACCGCGCATGCCGTGCTGGTGACGAATTCACGATCGTTGGAATCGTCGGCGCGCGAGGCGGCACCGGTGACCACCGTCATTCACACGCCGCGAGCCCGCCTCTGGGACGTGTTATATGGCCTGCGCCTGCACCAGTGGCTGAAGAATCTCCTGATTGCTTTGCCGCTGCTACCCATATTGCCTGCGGTCTCCCACATGCCATTGGACGTGCTCATGCGCGTGCCGCTGGCCATGCTGGCTTTTTCATTGATGGCGTCCTCCATTTACGTCGTCAATGATCTGTTCGATCTGGAAGCCGACCGACGCCACGCACGCAAGCGCCACCGGCCTTTTGCCAGCGGCCTGATTTCCATTCCGGCCGCGGCCGGCATGAGCGCCGTGCTGTTCGCCGGCTCGCTGATATTGTCGGCCACCCTGCTGCCTGCCAAATTCACGCTGTGCCTGTTGGTCTACTTGGCACTGACCCTGTCCTATTCGCTGCGACTGAAACGCCGCGCCGTGGTGGACGTGTGTGTGCTGGCGGGGCTGTATACCCTGCGCATCGTGGCTGGCGCCGCGGCCCTGAGCGTACCGATTTCACTGTGGATATTCAGTTTCTCGGTATTTTTATTCCTCAGCCTGGCATTTGCCAAGCGCTACGTTGAAATTGCCACGACCTTGCCTTCGGACACGGCGGCGCTTCGCTCGCGCGGCTATCTGATTGGCGACCAGACTTTTGTGCTGGCCGCCGGCGCTGCGGCCGGCCAACTGGCGGTGGTGGTACTGCTGCTGTATTTAAACGACCCGCTCACGGCACAGCGCTTCAGCCATCCGCAATACCTGTGGATACTGGGACCGCTGTTGCTGTTCTGGCTGCTGCGGCTGTGGCTGAAGGCCAACCGCCGCCGCTTGCACGATGACCCCGTGGTATTCGCGGCACGCGATTGGGTCAGCCGCCTCATCGTCATCATCACGGTGGCGCTCATCTGGCTGGCCACCTGAGAGCTGCCATGAATTCTCCTCGTCAGCAATTGGGCATGAGAAGTTACACCGGGCCGGCGCGTTGGCCGAGTGAAAAGAAACTTGCCACCCCGGTCATTCTGGCCATGCTGGTTCTGATGCCCATGCTGTTCGGAGACCGGCAGGGTTTCGAAGGCGACGGACTGGCCATGCTGTTCGGCATGAATCAGTTCGAAATATTGGGCCGCGCTGGAGTTTACAGATACCACTGGCAGCCGCTGTCCTATGAATTACTGGCAGCCATTGCACCTTGGTTGAACAAGCCTTTTGCTCTCACTTATGTAGCCCAGGGCTTGGGCGGTGCAGGCCTGGCCTTGTTGTATTTGCTGCTGGCGCGCATGTTGAAGGCCGCGCCTTATGCGCGCTGCATGGCGCTGGTATTGACGCTGAGCGTTTCTGAGCTGTGGGTGACCACGCTGTATTTCAATACCACGGCGCTGGCTTTGCCGTTCGTCATCGGCGCGCTGCTGGCCATGCACATGGGCTGCACACCGAAAATCAGGCCCGGACTGATGTGCTTATCCGGTGCCTTGATGGCGACCGGCTGCCTGTTCCGGCTGGATTTCGCGGTATTCGTGCCGGTTCTGCTGGTGCTGCCCAGATTTTGGGCGGTGCAATCCAGGCTGCGTCTGTTCCTGCTGTTTGCCGCCGGAGGCCTGGCAACGGTGGGCATTTTCCTGGCTTGGCAACCGCATTTCATTCCGGACGCGGCCGCGATTCTGCAGCGCTACGGCGAGGGCGAATTCGAGGTCACCATGATGTACCGGGTGAAGATCGTCCTGTTCGCCCTAGGTCCCGCGCTGGTGGTCCTTCCAGTGCTGTGGTGGACGACACGGCCGTGGAAAGCCGCTTACGCTGACCAATCCTTCGACAAGACCTGGTTGCTGTATTGGCTGGCCTTGCTGCCCACGCTGGTGCCGCTGCGCAACCTTTATTCCGGAAAATACCTGGTGCCCTTTTTCCTGGGCTTGGTGCTGGCCGTGGCCCAAGCGGTGGCACGGAACTGCCGCACCACCAAAACCACGTCCATTCAGTTGTCCGCTCATGGCCGGCAGCAATTGGGCGTGGTGGTCGCCACTGCCAGCCTGGCGGCACTGGCCCTGATTGGCGTGCCGACGGCGGAGGCGCTCAAAAAAAACCCCTTGACCGCTTGGGCCGCCGACCCGCTGGTCGTGGGCACGCATGACGGTGCCCGTTCCGCCGGCGCATACATCAGCTATTTGAAGCAGATGGACAGCTTTGAATTGCCGCAGAGCAGCGTGCGCTTCTACAAACAACTGTCCGAGGTGGTGGGCCAATGCCACCATGATTTGACGGTGGTGATGTCCCCGGTGGAGAAATACGGCAACAACGAATGGAGCTGGGGCTGGTTGCCGCTGTATTTGATGCAGCAGGACTGGCGATTGGCGGAATACCGCGCCGGCCAATTCGCCCGCCTGGAACAAGCCTCCACGGGCCACCAGGTGCGCATCGTAGGTCACGAGCAAGGCGCGCCTGCGGGCGAGCGGCATGTGCTGGATATGTCGCTCATCGGATTGCGCGAGGATTACGCCTTTTGGACGGACGCGGAGCATTGGATTCAAAACCCCGCGACGCGGGCGGTCTGCGACAATCCGCAATAAATTCCAACGCCAAACAAAAACGGACCGATGACGAATCGGTCCGTTTTTTCATGAGGCCATGAGGCCACGAACGCAGCCATTCAACCGCCTCGCCTCACCTGCTTGTGGTTCAAATTTTCATCACGCGGCCTCGCGCGTCACGGAAACCGGCGACACCGGATTTTCCACCACACCGTTTTCCGAGACTTTGCGCCCTGCAATACGCACCACACGGGCGGGAATGCCGACGACGGTGGCGTCGTCTGGCACGTCCTTCACCACCACGGCATTGGCGCCAATGCGGGCACGGTTACCGACGCGAATGGGGCCGATGATCTTGGCGCCAGCGCCTATTTGCACGTCGTCGCCTATCGTCGCACCGCCACCCTTGCCACCGGCAATGGTGACTTGGTGGCGGATTTTGCAGCGGGCGCCGATTTTGACCCGCTTGCCCATCATGATACCTTGGCGGTGCCCGAACGAAACGCCCGGTCCAATTTCCACCTGGTACGGAATCGAGGAGTGAAAGAACATGCGCAAGGTCAATTCCACCAGCTTGGGCAGCACGGGAATGCGCTTTTTGTAGAGGTAGTGCGACAAGTAGTAGAGTTTTTCCATACCGGCACTCCTTTCATTGAACTGAGAATTTCACCCTGGGCGCCGAAATTCAACGCGCGGGTTGCATTTTGAAGGAACCTGTCCCGGCAGCAGCCGCGGATTCCATCCAGCCCGCCGGCATGGCACCCTCGCCCACAATGCCGGCCAGTTGACGGATGCTGGGCGCATAATACGCCTGCAGTTTGTCCCGTATAACCGGCGACATGGGCGCGTAGCCCTGGCGGGCCTGGTTGAACTTCTTGTACAAATTGACCAGTGAATGCTTCAACTCTGGGCGCGCACGCAGTACCGGCTCCAGCATGCGGTTGACTTTCAAGGCATGGCGGTGCAGACCTTCGAATCGACTGGAGAAGGTAACGTTGGCGGCCTTGAAGGTATAGTCATCGAAGTAATGCGGATTGATATTCAGAAAGCCGCAGAGCTTTTGCATGAAGCCACGTTCGTCGCCCTGCAAATCCTCATAAAACATGATTTGTATGCGCGAGGCCGGAATGCGCTGCAGGAAAGGCTCCAAATGCTGGGCGTAACGGCCGAAATCCAGCACCTGCAAAAACCAGCGGCCTACGCCCAAAGACTCCGGTGTGGCTCCGCGGTCGAATTGAAGGCATTTTTCCACGTAGTCCTCGAAGCTCAAATCGGCCGGCAATTCGAGCTTGGATTTGTGGAAGTTGTAGCTGGAATAAAGCCGGTCCACGGGGTGGCGCAGGATGAACAGCAATTTCACGTCGCTGAGCATGGCCGCCATGCGCGGCGCCACGGTGGCGGATTCACCCAGGTAGCCGGGCGAGGCTTCCATCACCACGCGCGTGCCCGGCTTGCAGTGGGCGAAGTGGGCGCCGTAGGTCTCGCGGGCGCGGACGGGGTCGGCGCAGTCGTTGTGGCGAAAAAAGTCGGTTTCCTTGACCTTGGAGCCGCAGACCTCGGGATGGGTCAGCAGGTAAGTGAAAACCGAGGTGGTGCCGGCTTTTTCGGTGCCGCCGATGATGAAGTTGGGCACGGTCGTCATGGACGCTCCAATGTCTTGCTGTGATTGGTTTGGGCGCGACGGCGACGCCCAGGATCGCGACGGGTGCGGCCTCAATACCGGTTGACGCGGTCCTGCGTCACGGCCTCGCGGGCGCGCATGAAAAAGGCCTGCACGCCGGCCACGCGGCGCAGGCCCTGCAAATGCGAGCGCGACATGCGGGCCCAGTCCATCCATTTGAGACTGGCGAGTTTCCAGGAGGCAGGGTCGGCGTCGCCCATCAACTCCACCGGATAACCGGCCTCGAACAGCATGCGGCCGGCCACGGATTCAAGCTGCCGAATCTGGTCACCGGTGAAATATTTACGCCAACGCTGGGAATTGGGCACCATGGCGCCGGCCTGCGCACGATCGGAATTGGGGTCAAAATAGCGCATGTTGGATTTGAGCACCGCCGGCATAAATGGAATCTGCAGGAAATGGCAAACCTCGCGCATCCTCTGCTCAGGATTGCTGGTCAAATCCTCGTATTTCACTTCCATGTAGCGGTCGGGACCCAGTTTCAGACCCTGCTCGCGGCCGAAGGCGACCGCCTTTTTCCAGCGCCACACGGAGCGCAGAGGCGACAAGCCCCAGCGGCGGTGGAAGGACTGGGCACAGTCACGCCCGTCGCGCAGCACGTGCAGAAAGCGCGCGCCAGGGAAGGCGCGGGCCATAAGGGCCAGGTGCTGTACGTACATGGGCGTCTTGTCGCCCCAGTGCTGCTTGCCCATTCGATGGGCCATGTGCAGGTAGACGGCGGCGATGGCATCGCCCGCAGTGGCGGCACTTGAATACTCAACCTCCGGCAGAACGACAGGCTGATTGCCATTTTCCCGCCAGAAGGCCTTACCACGGCTTAATTCCTGCACCAGCGCGCTGCAATTCCCATTCGAAATGGGGCCCATCGCGCCGTATTTGTGTAGCAAACTGGGCAGCACCCGGGTTTCCCGGGGAAACATATACAAATCGGGATGATGACCCAGGGAATCAGCCAGCATGGTGGTGCCTGACCCATTGACGCCGACCACAAATACCGGTCCGGGGGATGATTTCATGTCAAGCCTTTACGCGTTCAATATGGACCAGGGCACGCAGCCAGTTGGACAGCCGACCCTTCAGGATATTGGACATGATGATGAATTCACTTTCACGCAAGGGCTTGCAGAAATACAAAGCCCCCACGGTGAATACGCCCAGCGTACTCAGGGCAATCCAGGGGCCGAAGGCAGTGTGCAAACCGGTAGCCAATAGCACGGCGATGGCCATGGAAATCGAGATGCGCAGCATGGCGCGCAGGTCGTAGGCCAGGTGGATGCCCTGGCGGCGCAGCCACCACAGGGCGAAGGCGTTCTTGAACCCGTGGGTGATGGCGATGCCGGCGGCCACGCCTTCCAGCCCCCAGCGGCTGCCCAGCACCACGCCCACGGGCACCAGCAGGAAGAGCACGCTTTGCGTGCGCAGTTCGCGCGTCACGCCGTAGAGCTGCATGCACAGCGACACGTTCTGGCCCTGCGTGGTGGCGCCCAGGCCCAGGAGCATGAGGAACATAATCCAGCCCGTGTCGGTGAAGCGGCCGCCGCTGGCGTGGGCCATGAGTGCCTCGCCGCTCACGCCCACCGCTGCCAGCCACACCACCAGCATGATGAGGTTGGCCTTCCACAGCAGCTCCAGCACGCCCAGCACTGTGGCGTGGTCGCCGCGGGCGTGTCGCGCGGCCAGCACCGGCCGCACCACGCTGGCCAGCACCTGCGCGGGCATGTAGCGCCCGGCCATGAGCAGCAACTGCTGGATGAACGCAAACATGCCTGCCACCTCCAGCCCCAGGAAGCGAGCCACCAGCAACCGCAGCGCGCCGATGCTGGCCGTGGCCTGCAGCAGATTCACGCCGGCCATGTGCCAGGAAAAGGAGAAGACTTCGCGGAAATCCACGGGCGCGGGTTCGCCTTCGGGTATCTCCATGACCTTGCCGCGCAGGACGATGAGCGAGGCCAGCATGAACAGCAGCGCGATACCGGCGTCAAACAGCAGCAGCATGGACAGGTTGAGCTTGCCCAGCACCAGCAGGCCCAGCACCGCGGCGGCGCGCACGATCGGCATGGCCGCATGCAGCAGCTGCGACCACTTCTGCTCCAGCAGCGACTCCAGCATTTCGCTGACGAAGCGGAAGGCCGGCACGCTGCAGATCACGGCAATGGCGCCGGCAGCAGCCAGCGGCTCGCCCAGGTCGCCCTTCTCCACGCCCACGAACTTCATGGCCTGCGGCCACAGCAGCGCCAGGCCCAGCGCCCACAACAGCAGCAGGCCCAGGCGCACCAGGACCACGCCGCGCACGAAGGGCATGACGGCCTGGCGCGAGCCCGTCTGCGCCAGCATGGGCAGGTAGCGGCGGCTGGCTTCGAGCAGGCCAAAGGAGCTCAGCGGCACCATCAGCTCCACCATGCCCCAGATGGCCATGTAGGCGCCGTAGTCGTGCGCAGAGAGCACGCGCACCAGCAGCAGCGTCAACAGCAGGAACGTGACCGCCTGCGCGCCGCGGCCGACGATGAAGTACAGCAGCGCCTTGCGTATGCGCGCGGCCGAGTAGCGGCCGCCGTGGTGATGCTTGCCCTGTGCCATCAGCCGGCGGCTCCCTGCGCCACGAGGCGGCGATAGGCGGCGTCCACCTGTTGGGCGATGACGTCGTAAGTGCGATGCTCGCGCACCCACTTGGGCCCGCGCGAGGCCATGGCTTGGGCCTGCTGCGGCTCGTCGAGCAGGCGGCAGATCTCGGCGGCGAAGGCATCCTCGTCCCAGGCCACGACGCGCCCGGCGCCGCTTTGCTCCAGCACCAGCGACTGCTCGGGGTGCTCGTTGGCCACCACGCACTTGGCCATGGCCAGGTACTCGATGAGCTTGGTGGGCGACGTGGACTGCAGCACCGGGATGGGCGCGAAGGGCGAGATGCACACGTCAGCCCGCTGCACCCATTCCCAGGCCTGCTCCATGGGCAGGAAGCCGGTGACGGTGACGGCCTCGCGCAGGCCCAGGCGGTCGATTTCGTCCTCCAGCGCCTGGCGGTCGGCCGGGGCCTGTCCCTCGCCCACGAAGGCCAGCGTGGCGCGCGGGTAGCGCTGGCGCACCCGCTGCAGCACGCGCAGCAGGAACTCAGGGCTGCGTATGCGCAGGATGATGCCCAGGTGCAGCAGCAGCGGCGCCTCGGTGGAAGGCGGCTTGGCGTCAGCCGGCTCGCCCACCTTGTCCGCACGTATGCCCATGGGCACGGGCGAAACGCGCTGCGGGTCCACGCCGCGGGCCACCACGTCCTGCTTCATACGCTCGCTCTGGACAAAGACATGGTCGGCGGCGGGCAGGATGCCGTGGTAAAGCGAGGCCATCATCAGCCGCGCCTTGAGTTTCAAGAGCCAGCGGTAGCGGGCACGCGGGTTCTGGGCGAGCTGCAGCTTGGACTCGGCCAGCGGGTAGGACATCCAGAATACGAAACGCGCCCCGGTGAGCTTGGCTGCCAGTGCCGCCACCAGCCCGGCAAAGAACTTGTCGCGCACCTGTATGACGTGGTATTGGCCGCCGCGGGCCAGCCGCAGGATGCGCAGGTCGTTGAGCAGGCCCTTGAAGTTGCGGGACAGCCGCCCAAGAAAGCCGGAGCCGGCCTCATTGCGCGCCAGAAAGACGCGGCTGCCCAGCCACTGCGTTTCGCTGCCCAACCCCGGCTGGGGTTTGTTCACGTCCATGACCCAGTCGATGGTGTAGCCGC
Source organism: Azohydromonas lata (assembly GCF_034427735.1). Lineage (NCBI taxonomy): Bacteria > Pseudomonadati > Pseudomonadota > Betaproteobacteria > Burkholderiales > Sphaerotilaceae > Azohydromonas > Azohydromonas lata. The sequence goes on along the minus strand of NZ_JAXOJX010000002.1, from coordinate 235,272 downwards.
GCGACACGAGCTGGCGGGCGAAAAGCTCGACGACGTCCACGCGGTAGGGCGGGAAGGTGTCCTCGGTGATGTAAAGCAACTTGAGCATGGCGGCTGTCGGGATCTCGCTTGGGAGACGCGGCAAGGTCAGCGGTAGCCCAGCGCGGCGTTCATGGGACCGCCGCGGCCGTTGAAGTAGGAGAGCTCGGCGGGCTGCAAGTCCTTGCGCCAGCGCTCGTCCAGGGCGATGCCCTTGTTGGGCGCGAAGCGCGTGGCGTTGCCGTTGACCATGTGGCGCGTCACACCGTCCAGCCGCAGCATGGATTCCTGGAAGTCCAGGCTGATGAAGTCACACAGCCGCTCGCCGGCGCGGCGCGGGTCGCTGGCGATGTCCTCGTACTTGAGCTGCATGCGGGCCTCGGGGGGCACGTGGCGCTCCAGCAGCGGCAGCGCGCGGCCGTAGTAGCTCAGCCAAGCGCGCACGCTTTCCTCGGGATCGCGGCCGCTGCTGCGGCGCGAGAGGTAGACGCCGCGCCCGTCGCGCGTGACCAGCAGGATGCGCACGGTCTTGGGGTGGCGCTGGTAGAGCTCCACCGCCTCGCGCACGTTCTTGGAGGAGTCGATGACCACGTCCTTGTCCCAGGCATCGGCCACGGCCTCGTAAAGACGCATCTTGTTGGTGAGGGCGTCGCGGTAGGCCGGGGGCACGGGCACCAGGGGGCGCGCTCCAGTGGGCACGAGGTCGCGCGCCGCCATCCAGCTCTTGCGCAGGCGCACCGCGGCCAGGAAAGATTTGGTTTGGTGCGCTTTGTCGATGTAGGTCCAGGCCACTGCGTCCCACAACCGAAAGCCGTAGGGCTGCTCGATGCTGAAGCCCCATCGCTCCAGCCGCCTGTACACCGCCTGCCAGTGCTCGCACTCGCGCAGCAGTGCGCCGCAGGAGCACTTCTCTCCCACCCGTAGAGCTTTGGCCAGGAAGTTGGACTCCCCCAGCGACGTGGCGCGCGGGTGACCGCCCAAAAACATGTCGGTCAGCGTCGAGCCGCAGCGCGCGGCCGAGCACACGTAAAGCACATTCATCGGGTCGCCTCAGAACGAATAACCAAACTGCTCGATGTCGCGCTGGTAGACCTGCTCCACCTTTTTGCGGCTGGCGGCGCTGTAATAGTCCCGGTAAGAACTGCGCTGGCTGGCATTGACCATGGGCAGGTCACAGGAGCGGCCCAATTGGTCGGTGATGTATTGAAAATCCTCACCCAGCCTTTCAAAGCGGCCTACAAAATCCATGCATTGTTGGCCCTGTCCGCTCACCACGAATTCCCATTGCGGTACAAAATGAATCTGGCCGTAGATGTTGCGCTGGTCCAGCCATTGCAAAGCAAACTCGTCAAAATTCTTGTAATGGCTCAGCACGGATTGCCCCCAGGCGGCGTCTCGCTTGTTAGCCCCACCCTGGGATAGAAAAGTGTAGGCGGAAACGATACGGTCCCAGGGATTGCGCACAAACGTGAATTTGAAATACTCGTTGAACGCCTGTGCGCCGAAAATGGCACGGTAGGCCCGCGCTGTCAAATGTCCGCCGCCCTTGCATTCAAACAAGGCTGTGCACAAGGAAATGCCCGCGGTCTTGGGAATGTGCACAAATATGCAGCGATTTTCATCGAATGGTGCCAGACAATAATCCTCGGCATCCGGCGTGGTGCGCAGGCGCCGCAGCGGGCCATTGGGCTTATAGGCCCGCAGCATCTGACGATAACCCCAAGGCACCGAGCGTTGGTAAATCGAATTGATCACGGCATGCATCTGGGCTCCTGGCGCTCCGGAATGGTTTTAAAGTATTTGGGCACTCGTATCAGGCATAACCCCAGCGGTCAAGCATGTCGCGCTGCAGCTCAGTCACGGTTTCACGGTCTGTCGGAGACCACTTGCGTCGCCACGAGGCCTCGGCCGGCTTGATGGCCAGCGACGAAATAAAAGCCTCGTAATCCTTGTCCGCATAGGCTTGCACACCCATGAATTGGAGCAGCCTGCGCAGTTCGCCGTGTGGGTCGGCCAGCAATTGTTCGTAATGCAGGGTGTGCTTGCCGTCGGCTTCTATCTGCTGCAAACCGCGCTCGATTTGCTGCATGCCTTCCACCCAGTTGCGGGCAGCAATGTGCAATTCGTTGACGCCCTCGGCCTTGAGCTCGCGAGGGGTTTTGCCGGCCCAAAACAATTGATGGTCGGCCCACCAGCCCACTTTGACCAATGAATCCGCCACGCTGCGCCCGTCACGCACCAGATGAATGAATTTGCAGCGGGGAAAGGCCTGGCGCAATACCGCCACGCGCCGGTTGTTGGCCGTGCGCTTGCACAGCAGCACGTCACCACCACCATACTCCAGCGTGCCGTGAAACATGCTGCGAATACGGCTCAGGCCGGGCTCACCCAATACGAAGCCTTCGGCCGGCGTGTGGGGTATTTCGGCACGCTCAAAAATGCTCTCGCCTTCCGCGGGGGATGGAATCCAGAACTGGGAGAGCTTGCGCCTTCCTTCGAAATACGCATTCCCCTGCCCGCCGAACCAGGCCCGCCGTTTCATGGCCAATGAATTGCGTGGAATGCGGTGCATCAGCGCCGTGGCCGGCAAGCCCGGCAAACGGCTTTGGTAGTTGCTCAAATAGCCCACCGACGGATGCGCAGCCAGCAATTTGTAGAGCAAAGTCGTTCCGGATCGGCCGGAACCCAGCAGGAAAACCACCCTGTCATCCATGGCGATACCTCGGAGCCGCTTGCTTGTGAACAAAACCAGGTTTCATGGCCTTAGGCCCGGATTCAACTTCCGCTGCCGGCGCCACGCTGCCGGCGCGGGCCAGCGCGGCCTGGCGCACCACGCGCCACCAATAAATCGAATATCCCAGCATGAAAACCATGACGAATTGCGAGGGTGCGGCCCGCAGCGAGAAATTGCTGTAGGGCAGCGTGATGGAGAAAATGATCAATCCCGCGCCGGCCGCTTCCAGCAAGGCCTTGTGCTCCACGGGAACAATGGGCGAGCGGGCACTGGAATTGCAATTCAAGCCGGCCATGAACAGCGCCGCCATGAACAGCAAATGTCCCAGGGCCCCTGTTTCCCATAACAAAATAGTGGTCCCCGTCATATCCAATGGATAGGGAAACATGGGCACCAGTTCACCCATGCCTATGGACGAGGTCTGGGTAGCGCCAATGCCGTAACCCAGCATGGCGTGGAACGGGTCGCCGTAGCGCACGCTGCGGCTCCACCAGTCGGCCATGCGGGCGGCCCGGCTGACGACCACGCCCTTGCCCGTGTCGCGGGTGTGCACTTCCTCGGGGTTGAGCTGGTTCTCTATGGATTGCAACGGCGAGGTGGGCATCTTGCCGGACAGGGTCATGCCGCGCCCTGCATAAAAGGTCGTGGCATAGACCGTGAACAGCGCGCCCATCAGCACCACGGAAGCCAGCAAGGCGCCAAAAGACAGCATGGGCCGGCGCAGCAATTCCCGGTAGAAAAGCAGCACGAATACCGCGGGCACCAGCAGCACGGCCGCTTTCACCTCCGACAGGGCCAGCGAGCCGAGAATACCCACCATAACCGCGGCGGCGAAATAGCGATTGATTCGCTTGGCGCGCCACAGGGTCAGCACCGCGGCCATGGCCACCAGCAGGAAAATACCCATGCCGTGGCTGGCGCCACCGCCCTCGATATTTCCTGGGAACGTGCCGACCACCGCGTCCCAGGGCGACAGGCGGCTGGAGGCCTTGGCCACCACGAAATATTGGTACACCGCCACCGGCAATTGAATGATGGCCACGACCAGCAGGGCTTTCCAGGCCAGCAGCATGTCTCGCGGCGCGAGCATGCCCACGCCAACGGCCAAAGCCACGGACCAAAATGCCATGTAAGTACGCGAGGCCACCACAACTTCGCCCAAACGCGGCGAGCTCATGGCGGTACTGCAGCCGGCCACAATCAAAAACATGACCATGACGAATACCCACAGCGGCCAGCCCGGTTGCACCGTGGGCTTGCGCGGCTTGAATATGAAAGCGACCAGTGGTATGTACATCGCCAGGGCCAGCAGCGGCGGGCCCCAGCGCGCGGAATCCAGTTTTCCGAAATACATCACCGGGCCGACGATGACCATGGACACCACGAAAATGGTCCAAAACGCCAATCGGGACGGAACGATAAACAAACCGACCAGCGCGAGCAGGCCCAAAAATGGCGCCAGCATCGCGGGTTTGCCCATGCCGGCCGCCGCGCCCATCAGCACGGCAAAACCCAGGCTCAAAATCAGCAGCGGCACGGCGCTGCGTGTACGGTTGGGAGTCATAAGGCTGCAGCTTGGGTATTTACCGGCCGACTGCTGGGGGCACCCAGCAGCCGCAGGCGTAGGGAGGGATCGACGCTGGCAGTCAGCGCACGGATGAATTCCTCATGACGCTTGAAGGCGGCTTCCGGATCCCGCTCAAGGCTGGAAACGCGAATTAGCATGCCGTCGGGAATCAGCCCGCGCATGCCATAGCGCAGTTGAACCATTTTCATGCCGCTGCCTGACGTCACGGCCTGGTCGCCTACCACAATCCAGTAGGTGATGGGCTCGTGGCGGCTGCCCATGCGTGCACGCAGGCGTCGCACGGGAATATCCTGATTTTGGACATTCATCGTACCCACACGGTTATAAACAATCTCCAATCCCTGGGCCGGATAACAAATCTCGGGCTTGTGGGCAGTCGTACCATCGGACTGGTCGCCGCCGTAAGCGATGGATAGCATGATGTGGTTGCCCTGTACATCCACATACGTTCTCGACAACACCTGGTTGTAGATTTTGTCCAGTTTCTCCTGGACCTCGGGCGACGGCAGTATTACCGGCAAATCGGTATCCACGCGCCACGAGCCAAACTTCTTGGGAATGGCCGTTTCCAGCGGAGCCAGCGGGTTGGCATCCGCCACTTTGATGGACGGCTTGAACGCAAAAGCCAGCCATGACGACAGCGCCATGGCCAAAAATACCAGCAGCACGCGAAGCTGCACGGACAGGGGTTTCATGCCGGCACCTTTCGTTGCGGATTCGACTGAGCGCTTTTCTCCGGAAAAAGGCGGCCCAGAGGACAGTCCACGAGCAGCATCAGCACGAGCGCCACCATGAACAGCACCATGCCGGCAAAACCATGTATGAAACCCTGGCCGGCCTCGTCACCGAAATAATAGGTGATCAGCACCAGGATCATGACGCGAACAACGTTGGCGCAAAAAGAAATGGGAATAATGAAAATCGCCAGCGCGATGTTGCGCGCCACCGATTTGTAGTTCATCAAATTCATGTACAGCAGGCCCAGGGATTCCAGCGTGAACATGGAATTCAAGCCAGCGCAGGCATCGGCGACGAACAGCTGATATTGGCCGATATTGAGCATGGCGCCGGTGCGCGCCACGGGATAACCCAAGGCATAAAGCACCGTTTCGGCCACGGTGGAGACGGCGGACTTCAGCGGCGCGGTCAACGCTGATACCAGCGCACCGGGCAGCGGTGCCATGAAGACCAGAAAGAACAGCGAGAACCAGACCACGCGCACCGCGGCCCAACCGCGAAAGATCAGCAGCACGCCCAGCCACAGGAAGATCTGCGAGCCAACCTCAAAGGCAATGACGGATTGCGAACGTCCAAAAACGTAGAGCAGCAGGCCCAGGATCAGCGCCATCGTGCCCGTCCAAGGACGGGACGCGACGGGCGCGGTCATCAGCTCATGCCGCTTGCGCCACGCCAGCCAGTAGCTGACGACCAGGATGATAGGACCGTGCCCCTGCGCATCCGACGCCCAAACCGTCCTGGACAAGTCCAGGAAGGTCGGTACGTACAGCAGGGCAAAGCCCAGCCCAAGCAGCCATGCGGGCCAGTACTGCACGGCCCATAGCGGATGAGGCAAGCCGGCTGCTTTCATGCCTGGTGTCCACTCCTCTGATTGATGCGGTGAATGGTCAGAACTCGTTCATCACGACGCCGCACAGCCGCGTGGGCACGCTGCGCAAGGCCGTGGTGAGGTCCTGAAGCGCGGCGGCGCTGCTGCGGCCGGAGCGCACCATGGTCAGCGCGCCGTCGCAGCGCGCGGCGATCACCGGCGCATCCGAGCCGTGCACGTAGGCAGGCGTGTCCACCACGACATAGTCGAACTTGGACGACAGCTCGCGCATGAGCAGGCCGAAGGCGGGGCGCTCCACCAACTCCAGCGGGTTGGGCGGCACCGCGCCCACAGGCAGCAGGTACAGGCTGGGCAGCTCTTCCACTGGGCGGATCACGTTGATGAGCGTGCGCCCGGACAGCACGCCGGAGAGCCCGGCGGTGTTGTCCACGCAGAACACCTCGTGCTGACGCGGGTTGCGCATGTCCGCGTCGATCAGCAGCGTGCGCCCGCCCAACTGCGAGAAGGCGATGGCAAGGTTGGCCGAGAAGTAGGTCTTGCCGTCGCCCGTGTCGGGGCTCACCACGGCCAGCGAGCGCGCGCCGGTCTCCTCGGTGAACAGCGTCATCATCAGCTGGCTGCGGATGGCGCGGAACGCCTCGGAGCGGAACGAGAACGGATCTCGCGCCGTCACCAGCTCGCTGCTGAGCAGGCTCTTGGAGTTGGCCGGGTACGGGTAGTGGAACTGCTGGGACAAGGCCCACAGCACGTCGTTGCCGCTGGCCACGCCCAGTTCGATCGCGGCTTCGCCGAAGCGTATGCCGCGCTCCTTCTGGTGCTGCAGTACGCGGTCGATCTGCTCGTCGCTGAGGTGGTTGGCCGACTTGATGATCTCGCCCAGCGGCCTTTCCTTAGTGCCCTCGCCCTCGTCCACGGAAGCTCCCTGGTCGCTGCGATAGTTGAACGGGGCGCCGGAAGTCCCGTCACGCAAGGTCGAAGTGGGCATGCGATGCAACTCCATTTACACAGCCTTTCCCTGATAGCCCACCAACCGCGTCTGCATGGACGTGGAGCGATTGCCCCGGAACCAGTTCTTGCGGTCCGGCTTGGGCAGGAAACCAATGACGCTCAGATCGGCCAGCTGCACCACGTCGTTGGGCGAGCGCACGCGGCGGTTCATGAACTCCAGCATCAGCGCCACGCCGACGGCCAGGATGGAGCCGACGAAGATGGCCACGATGGTGTTGAGCAGCAGCAGCGGCGACGAGGGCTCAATCGGCTCGTTGGCGCGCGAGAACTCGACCAGGTTGGTGATGGTGGCTTGGCTCTCGATGCTGGTGGTGTTCAGGCGGGCCAGCACCGTGTCGTAGGCCTTTTGGGCATTGTCCACGTCGCGCAGCAGCGAGGCCATGCCGTCGCGCTGGGCCTTGAGCTTCAGCACCCGGTCGCGCTGGGTCTCGACGGCAGCACGGATCTCAGCTTCACGCGAGCGGTTGATGCGGCTGCTCACCGCCACGCCGCCGGCCACGCGGGCCACTTCCGTGTCGATCCGCGCACGCAGTCCGTTGATGGAGGCCTTGGCTTCCTGCACTTGCGGGTGGTTGTCGCCCAGGCGTGACGTCAGCTGGCTCAGCGTCGCCTCCTGGCGGGAGAGCTCAGCCCGCAACCCCGACACCACACCGTTGGTGAGCACGTCCTGCACGCGGTCGCTGGCCACGTTGGCCGCAGCCTGGCGGCTGGTCGTCTCAGCCGACAAGGCTTGCACCGCCACCAACTGCGAGGACAGTTCGTTCAGACGAGCGGTTTCGATGTCGATGCGCTCGTCGGTGGCGACGATGCCGTTGTCCTGCTGGTACTTGGACAGCGCGGCCTGCGCCTTGTCGACTTGGGCGCGCAGGCTCTTGGCACGCTCGTCGAAGAAGGCGGTGGATTGGCGCGCGGGGTCCACGCGCAGCTCCAGAGCCGTTTCCAGGTAGGCCTTGACGAAGGCATTGGCCGTTGCTGCGGCCAGCTTACGGTCCGGCGACTTGTAATTGACCATGATGATGTTGGACTGGCCGGGCACCACCTGCAGGTTGATCTGCAGCATGTCGCCCAACCAAGCCTCGAACGAGCCCACGCCTTGCGTCACCTCCTGCCATTGGCTGCGCAGGTCGGGGTTCTCGTTGAGCTTGAGAATGCGCACCACGCGCTGCGCAACGCGGTCGCTGTTGAGAATTTCGACCTGGCTGGTGATGACCTGCGGCACCAACTGGCTCGCCAGGCTCATGCCCACGATGGGGTCAGGCGTGGCGACCTGAACCAGCACCGAAGCCGTACCCGTATAGGTCTTGGGCATCAGCAGGCTGATGCCTATCGTGGCCGCCACCGTGGCCAGGAGCACTGCCAGCACGACTTTCCATCGCGCCACCAGGATGGCAAAGAACTGAGCAATGGACATGCGGCAATCCTTAGAAAATGCTCTCGCGGACATAAACCACGTCGCCTTCGCGCAGTGGTTCGCTCATGGAAGGGGTCAGTATCTCGATATTGCCGTCGGCGGATTTGCGGTGAACCTTCAAACCACGCTCGGTACCCCGTGCGGTCAAGCCGCCACCAGCGGCCAACCCTTGCAGCAGCGTCATGCCGCGATCCAGGCGCAAGGGGCCGGGGCGCTGCACTTCACCATAGATATAAGCCGTGGGTGCACGGTCCACCCAAACTACATCGCCATCCTGGACGCGAGTTTCAAAAGCGGCATCTTGGGCACCTGAAGTGAAGGCGGCAGGCAGCGATATTTGCGTGCGGAACGGCCTTCCATCGCGCACACCCACCAGGGTGATAATTTCAGAGCCGCCATCGGCCACCCCTCCTGCGAGGGCCAGCAAGTCAGCCAGACGCATTTGTGAAACTTCCAGCGGATAACGGCCCGGACGATTCACATAACCCAGCACCGCGGCCTGATTGCCGCGTACCTGCATGATTAAAATCGAAACTTGCGGCTGCTTCACAAAATTGCCGGAACTCAGAGCGCTGGCAATACGCTGCTCAGCCTGGGGCACTGTCAGGCCTCCGACCTTCACCGCACCGATGAGCGGATACGTCACCATGCCGCTGTCGGTGATCCGGGTTTCCAATGCCAGATCTGGATTTTGGAAAACCGAGATCTTGATCGAATCTCCAGCGCCAAGTCGATAGTCAGCTACATTGGCCGCCGACGACGGCGCAGGAGCCGCAGGTGCCGGCACCTGCGCGGCTGCGACACGGGAACTGCTGGGAGTTTCGGCCTGCGCAAACGTGAAGGAGAAAACGGCCAGGGCAGCAATGGTGCCCAGACGCGCATGGCGGACAGATGAATTCATTTGTTCACCCCCATTCCTTGGTCAACTGACGAGGTATTACCCGACGCAATGGCGGGCGCGTTTGGCGTATCGGGCTCGCTGGGCCCGTTCACCACATTTGCGGCAGGCGCGGATGCCGCAGCTTCCGCAAATTTGCCGACGTATTCAATCTTGGCAGCCGTACGCAAATCCTTCATGTCGCGCTCTACCAATTCGCGCTTGCGCTGCGAAGCCAAGTACTGCTCTATGGCAGGCTTGGCTTTCTCAAAATCCACAGGCTGGAGCTGCGATTTCACCAGAACCAGCACTGTCGCGCCCGTCGGTGTGCGCATGAGACGGGCCTGCCCATCCTTCATCTGCGCAAACTCATCCAGCTTTTCCAGGGGCAGCTGCTCGGCAGCGCGCACGGCACGGTTTTGGGCAAATTTGATATTGCTGCTGCGCAAGTAATCGGCAAATGTATCAATATCCTTGGCAGCGGACAGGCGCTTGCCCAGTTCAGATAATTGCTCGCTTGGCAATTCGATGTTGAGCTCCTGCAGTTGATAAATGCGTCGCTCGGCGAACAATGCCGGCTTGTCCTTGTAAAACTTTTCCATTTCAGCCACAGAGGGCGGCGTGGCGGCATCGGCAACCCGCTCGACATAGGCTCGCGCCAAAACATCGCGCTTGGCAGCTTCCAGTGCCTGCAATACCGCTGGCTGGCGGTCAATTTTCAAATCAAGCGCCTTTTGAACAGCCAACTCTTGATCTATCAACCGATTCAAGGCTTGGCGGCTTGCAGCCTCCACGGCATCCTGCTTGACCTCCCGCTGCTGCAGCAGGTAATTCACCTGGTGCACCGATATTTCATTGTCATTGACTTTCGCGGCCACCTGGGAAGCGGCTTTTTCCTTGCCATTTCCACAACCGGCTAGCAATCCAAGCGTCATCACCAAAACCACACCGGTGCACAAAAATTTCCTGTGCGCACACGGAAGAGTATTTGCAGACGGCGCCATGCGTTGAGTATTCAATATTGATGGTGGCATGGCTGGTTACCAAAACTGTGACAAGACAACGTCATGACCTCTGGAGCGCTTTCGATGGGCCGCAGTAAACCGCCATAGACCATGCCGAGGCAGCCCCATGAACACGGGTACCAACGAGAATGGGGGTTACCCGTAGCAATAATGCACCCTCACTTTGGTAGCGAATCGGGCATCCTGGAATGCTAAGGTTTATCCATGAGGCGGCAATAAGCTGCCAAATGTGCATAAGGTAAATTTTTGAAACACAACCAAATTCTGCGCATGCTTGATGTATGCGCGACCGATCTGGCCGTCATGTTGAATTCCTGGAAGTGATCAAGGATTTACGACCATCCCGCACCGGAGTTCTTCGTTGAAAGTTCTTCACATCATCAATGGAGAGTATTACGCGGGAGCTGAAAAGGTCCAGGACCTTTTGGCGCTCGGGCTCACCGAATTGGGGCACGAAATTAATTTCGTTTGCTTCAAACCAGACAAATTTCCAGCGCTGCGTTCAGGCAAGGAAATTAGTCTTTACAAAATGCCGATGAGGCACCGGTTTGATTTCGGCTGCGCCCGCCAAGTCGCGAGGCTCGCGCGCGAGGGCGGATTCGAGCTGCTGCATTCGCATTCGCCACGCGGCGCCATGATTGGGCGCATCGCCAGCCTGCTGGCCGGCGTACCCATGGTTCACCATGTGCATAGCCCGGCCGCGCGCGATACGGAAGCCGCGTTCATGAACCGCGTCAACAGCGTGGTCGAGCGCTGGAGCGCCGCTTCCATTCAAGCGCTGATTCCCGTTTCGCGCAGTCTGGAGCGCTATCTGGTCGAGCAGGGCTTTTCTCCGCGGCGCATCTTCACCGTACCCAACGGCGTGCCTACACCCGGCCCGCTGCCGGTGCGCCCTACCCCTGCGGGTACATGGCGCATCGGCGCCGTCGCGCTGTTCAGGCCACGCAAGGGCATGGAGGTACTGCTGAAAGCAGCAGCACATTTGCTCCGCCAGGGCCGCACGCTGCGCGTGGTGGCCATTGGCGGTTTTGAAACGCCTGCCTACGAGCAGGAAATCAAAGCGCTGGCCGACAGCCTCGGCATTTCAGAACACGTGGATTGGCTGGGATTCACACGCGACGTTAATCAAGCCCTCGCGCAATTGGACGTGATGGTTTTGCCCAGTTTGTACGGCGAAGGCATGCCCATGGCGGTCTTGGAAGCCATGGCGGTAGGCGTGCCGGTGGTGGCTTCGGACGTGGAAGGTATTCCCGAAGTTTTAGAGCATGGCCGCACCGGACTGGTCGTACCGCCGGCAAATGACCAAGCGCTGGCAGGCGAATTGGCCGCATTGATGGATGGGCGGCACGACTGGGCACAACTTCGGCAGCAAGCTTATCAGCTGCAATCCGAACGTTACTCCTCCAGCAGCATGGCCCGCGCAGTATCTGACGTTTATGCGCAGGTGCTTGCCTGACCGGTAATCTTCAATATCTTTCTCACTCAGGAAAATGCGATGATCAGAACTGCTGTATTGGGTTTGGGCAAAATGGGCCTGTCGCACTTGGCGATTGCGCGCGCCCATCCCGACATTGAACTTGTGGCCGGTTGTGATTCATCCACTTATCTCACAGACGTTCTTACCCAGTATTCCGGCCTGAAGTGCTACTCTGACTTCAAGAAAATGCTGGCCGAGGAAAAGCTGGATGCCATATTGATTGCCACGCCGTCCAAAATTCATGCTTCCATGGTAAGAACAGCGCTGGACCAGGGCCTGCATGTATTTTGTGAAAAGCCTTTCGTGCTCGATCCGGAAGACGGCTATCCCTTGGCCGAACTGGCGGAGCAGAAGAAGCTGGTCAACCAAGTGGGCTACCACTACCGCTTCGTCGGCGCCTTCAAGGAAGCAGCGCGCATCGTGCGCAGTGGCGCGCTGGGCGAGATCCACAACGTGCGCGCCGAGGCCTATGGCCCCGTGGTGCTGCGACCCAGCGGCTCGACCTGGCGCTCGGCCAAGAACGAGGGCGGCGGCGCACTTTATGACTATGCCTGCCACGCCCTGGACCTGATGAATTTCGTGGCCGGCCCGCCCAGTACCGTCAGCGGCGTGGTACGCCATGGTGTGTTCTCGCGCGATGTGGACGACGAGGTGTACGCGCTCTTCCGCTACCCCGGCGGCGGCAGCGCTCAGCTCAGCGTGAACTGGAGCGACGAAAGCCATCGCAAGATGTCCACCACCCTCTCGGTCTGGGGCACCAAGGGCAAGCTCGTCGCCGACCGCCAGGAGTGCCAGATTTACCTGCGCGAACCCCATGAGGCCCTGCCCGGCGCGCCCAAGGGTTGGTCCGTTCGCTACACGACGGATCTCACGCAAGAAGTCTGGTATTACCTGCGCGGCGAGGAATATTCGGCACAGGTGGATTACTTCGTGCAGAGCATCAAAATGAGCCGACTGGATGGCGAAAATTCATTCCGCTCCGCGCTGCAAACCGACCGGCTGGTTTCCATGCTGCTCGATACCGAAAACGGGACCGCGCCGCAGCACGCTGCGGAAACCGCCGGCATGGCGGGTCGTCGCGGTGGTTTGTGGTCACGCCTGGTGGGCAGCTGAATTCCAGCAGCGATCCAAATACTCATTGACGACACGACTTTCATTTGCCGGACTCAACACCAATGCTCCAGCCCAACCAACAGCCCATGGACCGCGTTCTCTTTGGCGACAACCAGTTCTTCGGCGTGAACCACATGTCCGAGGAAAAGGCCCGTGCACAGGCCATGCGATTTCAGGACACTTCGGCCATCATCAACGTGCTGGACGCCGCCTACAAGGAAGGCATTCGCACCTTCATGTGCACCACGCACGATCGCGTGAATGAAATCTGTGATTACTTCCGCGAGCACAAGGCGCAATATCCGGATTACACCTTTTATCCTTGCATGCCTTATGCCCACAAATACGCCAATGCCGTCACCGAATACGGCATGCTGGAGGCGCTGAAAAAGTTTTTGCCCGAGGAAGGATCGTTGGGCGCGATGCTCAAGGGGGGCATGGCGCTGGCAAACAAGGATATCGAGAAAATCCTGCAGTTGCTGGTGGATGCGGAAATGAAAATGTTCCGCGGCCTGAATACCCCAGTGATATTCCTGCAAAACGTCATCACCGATTTGTTCCTGGGTTTGAATCTGAAACCCGTGCTGCGCATGTTCCATGACCACGTGCGAAATGCCTACGGCGCCGAGCCGGGCTACATCACCATGAATTTGCCCAAGCTGCTGGACGTGCTGGATGAGCTGGGCATAGAAAACCCCGTCGTCTGCTCCAACATCAACAAGATTGGTTTTCGCATGTGCGGCGGCATTCCGGCCTACGAGCAGGCCATTGCGCAGCGCCGCTTCAGGCCGGTGGCGATGTCGGTGCTGGCCTCCGGGGCGATTGCGCCGCAGGAAGCCATTGATTACGTGTGCCAGCAGCCGCGCATCGAGTCCATCGTGTTCGGCGCCTCCTCGCGCGCCAACATCCGCCACACCAAGCAGCTCATCGACGAGCTGACGCTGGCACCGCAATGAAGCTGGTCGTCGGCGCCTCGGCGGGCGGGCATGCCAACGAGCTGCAAATCCTGCTGCGCAACGCGCGAGGCTTGTGGCCGGCGGAGCCGGCGGCCTACATCACCACCATGGCGATTGCCGCGTCGGGCTTCGACGCCGGCAACCGGCCCGTACACGTCATTGGCGAGTGCGACCGGCGCAAGCCGCTGCAAGCTGTGGGTGTGTTGGGCCGCACGCTGTGGCTGGCGTTCAAGGAGCGCCCGGACGTGGTAGTGACCACCGGCTCCATGCCGCTGGCGCTGTTTTGCATCTGGTCCAAGTTGCTGGGCGCCAAAGTGGTGTGGATAGACAGCGTGGCGCAGATCGAAGCGCTATCCGTCAGCGGGCGGCTGATGCGCCGAGTCGCGGACCTGTGCCTGGCGCAATGGCCGGCCGTGGCGGCGCGCTATCCGGGTGTGGAATACGCCGGGGAGGTGTTGTGATCCTGCTCACCGTGGGCTCGATGTTTCCCTTCGACCGCCTGGTGCGCGCGGTGGACGAGCATGTCGGCGCCGGGCGCATCACCGAGGAGGTGGTGGCGCAGATAGGCGATGGCCGCTACGAGCCGCGCCACATGCCCTTCCACCGATTCCTGTCCCGGGTGGAGTTCGAAAAGCTGCTGGAGCGCGCCGACATGCTGCTCAGCCACGCCGGCGCCGGCACCATCGCCATGGCGCTGGAGCACGACAAGCGGCTGCTGGTGGTGCCCCGCCTGGTGCGCCACGCCGAGCACGTCAACGACCACCAGATCGCCACCGCCCGCCGCTTCGAGGAGCTGCAGCACGTGCTGGTGGCCTACGAGACAGCGCAGATTCCCGCCCAACTGCAGGCGCTGCAGGGCTTTCGCCCCCGCCAGCGCCACGCCGCGCCGCAGCGGCTGGCCGAGCGCATAGGCCGCTTCCTGGCCACGGAGTGCGCGCCACGCGCTTGAGAGAACGACGGCAACCCTGCTGCAATTCGGCCCGCTCGCGGGCCGAATTGCAGCTTACGAGGGGCTTCTCAGCACTTGATGCCCACATGCAGCGCCACGACGCCGCCGGTGAGGTTGTGCACGTCCACGTGGCCGAAGCCGGCGGACTTCATCATGGATTTGAGCGTGGCCTGATCCGGGTGCATGCGGATGGACTCGGCCAGGTAGCGGTAGCTGTCGGCGTCGCCGGCCACCATCTGGCCCAGGCGCGGCAGCACCTTGAAGGAGTACCAGTCATAGGCCTTTTGCAGCGGCGCGGCGACCTTGGAGAACTCCAGCACCAGCAGCCGCCCGCCCGGCTTGAGCACACGGGCCATCTCGGCCAGCGCCCCATCCTTGTGCGTCATGTTGCGCAGACCGAAGGCCACGCTCACGAGGTCGAAAGCGCCTTCGCGAAACGGCAGCTTCTCGGCGTCACAGATGGTGCTGGGCAGCACCATGCCTTTGTCCAGCAGCCGGTCGCGGCCCGTGCGCAACATGGCCTCGTTGATGTCGGTGTGCACCACCATGCCGCTGGCACCGACCTTGGGCGCGAAGGCGCGCGCCAGGTCGCCCGTGCCGCCGGCGATGTCCAGCACGCGCTGGCCCTCGCGCAGATTGGCCACCGCAACGGTGTAAGCCTTCCACGCGCGGTGCATGCCCATGGACATCAGGTCGTTCATCACGTCGTACTTGGACGCGACGGAATCGAACACGCCGCGCACACGGCGCGCCTTTTCCTGCTCTTCGACGGTTTCGAAACCGAAATGGGTCTGGCTCATGAAGCGTTGGTTCAGTGGTGGTGGCCGCAGGAAGAACCCGCTTTTTCGGGCATGGGCGCGTCGCGATCGACGCCGGCCGCCTGCAGCCGTTTCTCGTAGTCCTGCCACAGCTGCGCCTGCTGCGAGCCGAGGAAGTACAGGTATTCCCAGGTGAAGATGCCGGAGTCGTGGCCGTCGGAGAACGTGGGCTGTACGGCGTAGTGGCCCACGGGCTCAATGGCGTTGATCTCCACCTGGCGCTTGCCGGTCTGCAGCGTTTCCTGGCCCGGGCCATGGCCCTGGACTTCGGCCGAGGGCGAATACACGCGCATCAGCTCGAAGGGAATGCGGAAGTTGGATCCATCATCGAAGCTGATTTCCAGCTGCCGTGACTGCTGGTGCACGGTGAGGGCCGTGGGTTGATGCTGGAAGCTGCTGCTCATGAAGACTCCGGAAAACGGTGCGCCCGCGGGCGCGGTCAAACCTGATTATCCCGCTGGCTAAGATCGCCCAATTTGGCCCCGCCCACGACCCCAATGAACCTGCCCCGCCGCCGCCTGCTCCACGCCGCCAGTGCCACCGCGCTGGCCTCGCTGTCACCCTGGGCCGCCCGCGCGGATGAGGCGGCCTGGCCGTCCAAACCCATTCGCTGGGTGGTGGCCTACCCGGCCGGCGGCGGCTCGGACTTCCTTGCCCGCCAGCTCGCGCCGCAGATGGGCCGCCAGCTCGGCCAGACCCTCTACATCGAAAATCGCCCGGGCGCGGCCGGCATCATTGGCACCGACAACGCCGCCAAGTCCCCGGCCGACGGCTACACGCTGCTCACCGGCGACAACGGCGCCATGGTGTTCCATCAGGCCATGTACAAGCGGCTGCCCTACGCGCCGCAGGACTTCGCGCCCGTGGGCTTCATGGCGCGCTTTCCGCTCATCGTGGTAGTGAATCCGCAGTCCGGCTTCGACGACGCGCGCCAGTGGCTGCAGGCCCTCAAGGCCAACCCGGGCCGCTACAGCTACGCCTCGCCCGGCATCGGAAGCCCGCACCACCTCGCCATGGAGTTGCTCAAGGAGCGCACGGGCAGCTTCGTAGTGCACGTGCCCTATCGCGGCACGGCCTTCGCATCGCAGGACGTGATCGCCGGCCAGGTCCCCATGACGGTGCTGGACACTGCCGCCGGCCTGCCTCTGATACGCAGCGGCAAGCTCAAGGCGTTGGCCGTGATGGGGCGACAGCGCATCCCCGCCCTTCCCAACGTGCCCACGCTGCAGGAAGCGGGTGTCAAGGACTTCGAGGCCACGGCCTGGCAGGCGCTGTTCGTCCCACGCAGCACGCCGCAGGCCATCGTCAATCGCCTTTCGGCCGAGATGCACAAGGCCATCCTCACGCCGGAGGTGAAGGCACGGCTGGAGGAATTCGGCCTGGAGGTGCTCCCGGGCGAGCCGGCGGCGCTGGCCGACTTCGTGCAGAAGGAAACCGCCTTCTGGCACGGCCTGATCAGGGCACGGCACCTGTCCGCGGAGTAAGCCGCGGCCACGGGCAGGCGCCATTCTTGCCCGGCCCGCCGCATGACCAGCAGCCACACCCGGAGCGATACCGGCGCACCCACGCAATGAGCTGGGCGGTAGTGCTGAGCACCCTGGAGTCGGAATTCGCCGGCCTCCAGGACACGGAGCAACTCACGCGCGCGGCCGCTCGGCTGCTGCTGGCGGTCTTGCTTGGAGCGGCCATAGGCTGGCAGCGGGAGCAGCACGGCAGTGCCGCCGGATTGCGCACGCACATGCTGGTGGCACTGGGAGCGGCGCTGTTCATGCTGATACCGGCGCAGGCGGGACTCGGCGGTGACAGCCCCAGCCGCGTGCTGCAGGGGGTGGTCGCGGGCATTGGCTTCCTGGGAGCCAGCGCGGTGCTCAAGCTCGGCGATCGAGGCAAGATCCGCGGCCTCACCACCGCGGCCGGCATTTGGACGACGGCTGCCGTGGGGGCCGCCGCGGGCCATGGCCACGCGGCCACCGCGTTGATGGCCGCCCTCATCGTCTTGGCCATCCTCGGTGCCGTGGCACGCCTGGAGCGGCGCTGGCGCCCACGCAAGGCCTCACGCCAAAAGGAGCGGCCGTCTTCGGCGCCCCACCGCATCGGCAGCGGCGCGGACGAAGACTGAAGCAGCCGCTGCAGCTCAGCTCAGCTCAGACCAGCACGCGCTCGATGCCGCCGGTGTTGGCTTGGGCCACGTAGTCCGGCATCCAGTTCTCGCCCAGGATCTTGCGCGCCATCTCGACCACGATGTAGTCGGCCTCCAGCAGCCCGTTGTTCAGGTCCTCGCCGTAGCGGCTGAGCCCCTGCAGGCAGCTTGGGCAGGAGGTGAGGATCTTGATGTCCTCCTTGGCACCGACCTTGCCCGCGTCGCGCAGCACGGCCTCGGTCTTGCGCAGTTCCTCGGTCTTGCGGAAGCGGATCTGCGTGGAGATGTCCGGGCGGTTGAGGCCCAGCGTGCCGCTTTCGCCGCAGCAGCGCTCGCTCTTGAGCACGTTGGGACCCATCAGCGCCTGGACCGTCTTCATCGGCTCCTGCTGCTTCATGGGCGTGTGGCAGGGATCGTGATAAAGGTAGGCGCCCGCGCTGTCGAGCTTGATGCCTTTCTCCAGCAGGTACTCGTGGATGTCCACGATGCGGCAGCCGGGAAAGATCTTGTCGAACTCGTAGCCCTGGAGCTGGTCGAAACAGGTGCCGCAGCTCACCACCACGGTCTTGATGTCCAGATAGTTGAGCGTGTTGGCCACGCGGTGGAAGAGCACGCGGTTGTCCGTGATGATCTTCTCGGCCTTCTCGAATTGGCCGCTGCCGCGCTGCGGGTAGCCGCAGCAGAGATACCCGGGGGGCAGCACCGTCTGCACGCCCGCATGCCACAGCATGGCCTGCGTGGCCAGGCCCACCTGGCTGAACAGCCGCTCCGAGCCGCAGCCGGGGAAGTAGAACACCGCCTCGGTGTCGGCCGTGGTCAGCTTGGGGTTGCGGATGATGGGGACGTAGTTCTTGTCCTCGATGTCCAGCAGCGCACGCGCCGTCTTCTTGGGCAGCCCGCCGGGCAGCTTCTTGTTGACGAAGTGGATGACCTGCTCGCGCACCGGCGCCGCGCCGTGCGTGGCCGGCGGCAAGGCCGTCTGCTTGCGGGCAGCGAGCTTGAACAAGTCGTTGGCAAAGCGCTGCGCCTTGATGCCCACGCCCAACATCGCCGTGCGCGCCAGCTTGATGGTCTCCGGGTTGGTGGCGTTGAGCATGAACATGGCCGCGGCGCCGGCGGGCCGGAAGCTCTTCTGGCCCATCTTGCGCAGCAGGTTGCGCATGTTCATGGACACGTCGCCGAAGTCGATCTTCACCGGGCAGGGCGTGGCGCACTTGTGGCAGACCGTGCAGTGGTCGGACACGTCCTCGAATTCCTGCCAGTGCTTGATGGACACGCCGCGGCGCGTCTGCTCCTCGTACAGGAAAGCCTCCACCAGCAGCGAGGTGGCCAGGATCTTGTTGCGCGGGCTGTAGAGCAGGTTGGCGCGCGGCACGTGCGTGGCGCACACGGGCTTGCACTTGCCGCAGCGCAGGCAGTCCTTGATCGACTCGCTGATGGCGCCGATGTCGCTCTGTTGCATGATCAACGACTCATGCCCCATCAGGCCGAAGCTCGGCGTGTAGGCATGCGCCAGATCGGCGGCGCGCACGTCCTGGCCCAGCGCCTGCGGGTTGCGCAGCAGCTTGCCCTTGTTGAAGCGGCCTTCCGGGTCCACGCGGCGCTTGTAGTCGGCAAAGCCCTGCAGCTCCTCGTCGCTGAGGAATTCCAGCTTGGTGATGCCGATGCCGTGCTCGCCCGAGATCACGCCGCCCAGGCTGCGCGCCAGCACCATGATGCGGGCCACCGCCTCATGGGCGGTTTGCAGCATCTGGTAGTCGTCGGAGTTGACCGGGATGTTGGTGTGCACGTTGCCGTCGCCGGCGTGCATGTGCAGCGCCACCCACACGCGCGAGCGCAGCACCTGCTTGTGGATGCGGCGGCACTCCTCCAGGATGGGCGCGAAGGCCGCGCCGGCGAATAAGCCCTGCAGCGCCTTGAGCACCTGCGTCTTCCAGGAGGCGCGCAGCGTGGTGTCCTGAATGAGCTCGAAGAAGCTGCGCCCGCCGCCCGGCTGCGGGTCGTCCAGCTGCTGCAGCCACTGCTGCCACAGTTGGCGCACCTCGCGCAGCAGTTGCAGCGCCTGCTGCACGCGGTCCTCCAGCAGCTCGGCGCTGGGGATTTCGCTGGCGTCGTCGCTCTTGCCCAGGGGCAGGTTGCCGCGGGTGAAGAAGGCTTCCAGCGCGTCGAGCAACTGCAGCTTGTTGCGCAGGCTCAGCTCGATGTTGATGCGCTCGATGCCGTTGGTGTATTCGCCCATGCGCTCCAGCGGAATCACCACGTCTTCGTTGATCTTGAAGGCGTTGGTGTGGCGCGCAATGGCGGCGGTGCGCTTGCGGTCCAGCCAGAACTTCTTGCGCGCGTCGGCGCTGACGGCGACGAAGCCCTCGCCGGAGCGGCCGTTGGACATGCGCACCACCTCGCTGGCGGCGCGGGCCACGGCCACGTCGTCGTCGCCCACGATGTCGCCAATGAGCACCATCTTGGGCAGCGTGCCGCGCTTGCTCTTGGTGGCGTAGCCCACGGCGCGCAGGTAGCGGTCGTCCAGGTGCTCCAGGCCGGCCAGGATGGCGCCGCCGTCCCTGGCCTGGGCGAACATGTAGTCCTTGATCTCGACGATGGAGGGCACGGCGTCCTTGGCGTTGCCGAAGAACTCCAGGCACACGGTGCGCACGTGCGCGGGCATGCGGTGCACCACCCAGCGCGCGCTGGTGATGAGACCGTCGCAGCCTTCCTTCTGGATGCCGGGCACGCCGGCGAGGAACTTGTCGGTGACGTCCTTGCCCAGGCCTTCCTTGCGGAAGATGCTGCCCGGAACCTCTATGGTCTCGGTGCGCTCCAGCGTCTTGCCGGAGGCGTCGAAGTAGCGCAGCTCAAAGCGCACGCGCGGCGCGTCGTGAATCTTGCCGAGGTTGTGCTCCAGCCGAACCACTTCCAGCCACTTGGCCTCTGGCGTGACCATGCGCCAGGAGGCCAGGTTGTCCAGCGCCGTTCCCCACAGCACGGCCTTCTTGCCGCCGGCGTTCATGGCGATGTTGCCGCCCACGCAGCTCGCCTCGGCCGAAGTCGGGTCCACGGCGAAGACGTAGCCGGAACGCTCGGCCGCGTCGGCCACGCGCTGCGTGACCACACCGGCGCCGGTCCAGATGGTGGGCACCTTGTGCGCCACGCCGGGCAGGTCGACCAGCTCGACCTCCGTCATCTGCTCCAGCTTCTCGGTGTTGATGACGGCGCTCTTCCAGGTCAGCGGCACCGCGCCGCCCGTGTAGCCCGTGCCACCCCCGCGCGGGATGATGGTCAGGCCCAGCTCCACGCAGTCCTTGACCAGTTGCGCCATCTCCGCCTCGGAGTCGGGCGTGAGGACGACGAAGGGGTACTCCACGCGCCAGTCGGTGGCGTCCGTGACGTGGGCCACGCGCGAGAGGCCGTCGAACTTGATGTTGTCCTTGGCGGTGTGGCGGCCCAGCACGCGGCGTGCGCGCCGGCGCAGCTCGGCAACCTCGTCAAAGGAGGCGCCGAAATCCCCCACTGCCTTGCCGGCCAGTGCCAGCAGCTCGCCCACCAGGGCGTCGCGCTGCGAATCGGTTTGCGGATCGCGGCGCTTGCCGATCTCGCCCAAGCGGTGCTGCAGGGCCTGGATCAGCGCCTCGCGACGCTTGGGGTTGTCCAGCAGGTCGTCCTGCAGGTAGGGGTTGCGCTGCACCACCCAGATGTCGCCCAGCACCTCGTAGAGCATGCGAGCCGAGCGCCCGGTCTGGCGCTGCTCGCGCAGTTGCAGCAGCAGCACCCAGGCCCGCTCGCCCAACAGCCGTGACACGATTTCGCGGTCGGAGAAGGACGTGTAGTTGTAGGGAATCTCGCGCAGGCGCGGCGCGTCTTCGACAGCGGCCGCCACGGCGGCGCCGGCCAGGGTATTGACGGGAATGGGTGCGTTCATGGGAAGCGGGCGCGCAGATCGCACCCGGGTGAGCGCGAAGAACCAAGGACTTTACCCCGCACAGGGTTTCCCCCCGAATCGAAGGGAACAGGCGAGGCACGTGGGCGCGAAGAAATCGCACCCCAAAATGAAAAGCGCGGCGGGCGGCACCGTTGGGCCGCCCGCCGCGCGACAACTCAGGAGCGGTAGTCGGCGTTAATACTGACGTAGTCGTGCGAGAGATCGCAGGTCCAGACGGTGGCGCTGGCGTCGCCGCGGTGCAGGTCCACCCGCACCGTGATCTCGGACTGCTTCATCACGCGCTGGCCATCGGCTTCCTGGTAGCCGGGATGCCGCCCCCCCTTCACCACCACGTGCACGTCGTCCAGGAACAGGTCGATGAGGTTCTGGTCCAGGTCGTCAATGCCGGCGTAGCCCACCGCGGCCAGGATGCGGCCCAAGTTGGGGTCGCTGGCGAAGAAGGCGGTTTTCACCAGCGGCGAGTGCGCGATGGCGTAGGCCGCCAGGCGGCATTCGGCCTCGGTGCGGCCGCCGTCAATGCGCACGGTGATGAACTTGGTGGCGCCCTCGCCGTCACGGACGATGGCCTGCGCCAGTTGTTGCGACACGGCAATCACCGCCTCCCGCAGCGCCTGGCCCTCGGCGGAGTCGAGCGCGGTGATCTCGTCGTGGCCCGCCTGGCGGGTGGCGACCAGCACGAACGAGTCGTTCGTGGAGGTGTCGCCGTCAATGGTGATGCGGTTGAAGCTGGCGTCGGCGGCTTCCTTGACCAGGGGCTGCAGCAGCGCGGGGGCGATCACGGCGTCGGTGGCGACGAAGCCCAGCATGGTGGCCATGTTGGGCCGGATCATGCCGGCGCCCTTGCTGATGCCGGTGACGGTGACGATGCGGCCACCGATCTGCACTTGCCGCGACGCCGCCTTGGGCAGCGTGTCCGTGGTCATGATGCCCTCGGCCGCCAGTGCCCAGTTGTCGTCCTTGAGGTCGGCCAGCGCCGCCGGCAACCCGGCCTCTATGCGCTCCACCGGCAGCGTTTCCATGATCACGCCGGTGGAAAAAGGCAGTACCTGTTCCGGCGAAAGGTCCAGTTGCTTGGCCAGCGCGATGCAGGTGCGGCGCGCGCGCACCAAGCCGTCCTCGCCGGTGCCGGCATTGGCGTTGCCGGTGTTGATGACGATGGCGCGCACGCCGTTGCCGGCGGCCAGGTGCTCGCGGCAGAGCTGCACCGGCGCGGCGCAGTAACGGTTGAGCGTGAACACGCCGGCCACGGCCGAGCCCTCGGACAGGGTCATCACGGTCAGGTCACGGCGGTTGGCCTTGCGCACACCGGCCATGGCGATGCCAATGCGCACGCCCGGCACGGGCGAAAGCGTGGCGGGATCAGGCGCGGTCAGGTTCACGGGCATGGGTTCGACTCCTAGGCTGCGATACGGCTCAGCGGCGGGGCTGCAGGCTCAGCTGAGCTTGCCGTGGCACTGCTTGTACTTCTTGCCGCTGCCGCAGGGGCAGGGATCGTTGCGGCCGACCTTGGGCACCTCGCCGGCGGGGTCGGTGTCCTGCGACACCGAGCCGTCGTCGTTGGGATGCGTGTAAGTCACGTTGCCGACGTGGCCGGCGCGCTCTTCTATGGCCTCGGCGGCCTGCGCCACCTGCTCCTGGGTCTGGATGCGCACGGTCATGAGCACGCGCGTGACCTCGTTCTTGACCACGTCCAGCAGCTGGGCGAAGAGCTCGAAGGCTTCGCGCTTGTATTCCTGCTTGGGGTTCTTCTGCGCATAGCCGCGCAGGTGTATGCCCTGGCGCAGGTAGTCCAGCGCTGCCAGGTGCTCGCGCCAGTGCGTGTCTATGGACTGCAGCAGCACCATGCGCATGAAGGGCGTGAACTGCTCGGCGCCCACCAGCGCGACCTTGGAGGCAAACATCTCGTCGGCGGCGGCCACGACCTTTTCAAGGATGTCCTCGTCCGTGGCGGACTGGCTGCCTTCCACAAAGGACTTCAGCGCCAGCTCGATCTGCCACTCCTCGCGCAGCGCGCGCTCCAGGCTGGTCAGGTCCCACTGCTCTTCCAGCGTTTCGGCCGGGACGTGCTGGCGCACCAGCTCCGTCATGGTGCTGCGGCGCAGGTTGGCGATCTGCTCGTCCAACGCCTGCGCTTCCAGGATCTCGTTGCGCTGCTGGTAGATGACTTTGCGCTGGTCGTTGGAGACGTCGTCGTATTCCAGCAGCTGCTTTCGCACGTCGAAGTTGCGGGCCTCGACCTTGCGCTGCGCGCTCTCGATGGAACGCGTGACGATGCCGGCCTCGATGGCCTCGCCCTCGGGCATCTTGAGCCGGTCCATGATGGCGCGTACGCGGTCGCCCGCGAAGATGCGCATCAGCGAGTCGTCCAGGCTCAGGTAGAAGCGCGAGCTGCCCGGATCGCCCTGGCGGCCGGAGCGGCCGCGCAGCTGGTTGTCGATGCGGCGGCTCTCGTGCCGCTCGGTGGCGATGATGCGCAGGCCGCCGGCGGCCTTGACCTGGGCGTTGAGGCCGGCCCACTCGTCGCGCAACTGCTGGATGCGGCGCGCCTTCTCGTCGGCGGGGATGCTGTCGTCGGCCTCCAGGAGCTGGACTTGCTTCTCGACGCTGCCGCCGAGCACGATGTCCGTGCCGCGGCCGGCCATGTTGGTGGCGATGGTGATCACGCCCGGGCGGCCGGCCTGGGCCACGATCTCGGCCTCCTTGGCGTGCTGCTTGGCGTTGAGCACCTGGTGCGGCAACTTGGCCTTTTGCAGCAGCTCGGAAACGATCTCGGAGTTCTCGATCGAGGTCGTGCCCACCAGCACGGGCTGACCACGCTGGTGGCAGTCCTGGATGTCCTTGATGACCGCGTCGTACTTTTCCTTGGTCGTCTTGTAGACCAGGTCCAGCTCGTCCTTGCGGACGGTGGGCCGGTTGGGCGGAATCACCACCGTTTCCAGCCCGTAGATCTCCTGGAACTCGTAGGCCTCGGTGTCGGCCGTGCCGGTCATGCCGCCGAGCTTGGCGTACATGCGGAAGTAGTTCTGGAACGTGATGGAGGCGAGCGTCTGGTTCTCGCTCTGGATCTGCACGCCTTCCTTGGCTTCCACGGCCTGGTGCAGGCCGTCGCTCCAGCGCCGGCCCGTCATGAGGCGGCCGGTGAACTCGTCAACGATCACGACCTCGCCGTTCTGCACCACGTAGTGCTGGTCACGGTTGTAGAGGTGGCGTGCACGCAGCGCCGCGTAGACGTGGTGCATGAGCGTGATGTTGGCCGGGTCGTAGAGGCTCGCGCCTTCGGCCAGCAGCCCGGCCTCGGCCAGGATTTCTTCGGCGTGCTCGTGGCCGGCCTCGGTGAGGTAGACCTGGTGCGACTTCTCGTCCACCGTGAAGTCGCCGGGCTCGATGACGCCCTCGCCCGTGCGCGGGTCGGCTTCGCCGATCTGCTTCTTGAGCTGGGGCACCACGGCGTTGATACGCACGTAGAGCTCGGTGTGGTCCTCGGCCTGGCCGCTGATGATCAACGGCGTGCGCGCCTCGTCGATGAGGATGGAGTCCACCTCGTCCACGATGGCGTAGTTCAGCCCGCGCTGGCTGCGGTCGGCGACTTCGTAAACCATGTTGTCGCGCAACAGGTCGAAGCCGAATTCGTTGTTGGTGCCGTAGGTGACATCGGCGGCGTAGGCGGCCTGCTTTTCCTCGCGGGCCAGGCCCGGCACGTTCACGCCGACGGACAGGCCCAGCCAGTTGTAGAGCCGGCCCATCCACTCCGCGTCGCGGCGGGCGAGGTAGTCGTTGACCGTCACCACGTGCACGCCCTTGCCGGGCAGCGCATTGAGGTAGACCGGCAGCGTGGCCATGAGCGTCTTGCCTTCGCCCGTGCGCATCTCGGCGATCTTGCCCTGGTGCAGGGTCATGCCGCCTATGAGCTGCACGTCGAAGTGGCGCATCTTGAGCACGCGCTTGCCCGCTTCGCGCACGGTGGCGAAGGCTTCGGGCAGCAGCGCATCCAGCGTCTCGCCCTGGGCCAGCCGCTGGCGAAACTCGTTGGTCTTGCCCTGCAAAGCCGCGTCGTCGAGCTTCTCGAACTGGGGCTCCAGGGCGTTGATTTGCTCCACCACGCGCCGGTACTGCTTCAGGAGGCGGTCGTTGCGACTGCCGAAAATCTGGGTCAGGAGCTTGGGCAACATGCAGTGGAAATGAAGAGGAGCAAAGCCGCGGGCCGCCGCGGCGGGCAAGCCGGGCAGTTTAACACCCGGGTCTTTGCGGCCCCGTGACGCCCGGCCGACGCCGCCTTGCCCGGCATCAAGGCCGCGCCCGCGGGGCAGCCTTGCGCGCTCTAGCTACACTTTGGCGATGGCCACCACCATGCCACCCGCCCTGCCGCTGTCCAAAGTGCTGGACGAAAACGCCGCGCTGCAGCGCCTGGCGCAGCGCCTGCGCGACTCCAACCAGCGCTTCGAAGTCGCCACCCGCGTCCTGCCCCTGGCCCTGCGCCAGCAACTGCGCGCCGGCCCCGTGGACGAGGAAGGCTGGACACTGCTGGCCTCCAACGCCGCCGTCGCGGCCAAGCTGCGCCAACTGCTGCCGCGCATGGAGCAGCAACTGCGCGACGCGGGCTTTGGCGACAAGCGCATCCGCATTCACCTGCGCCCCCTGGAGGGCTGAGCGGGTTTCGGCCGCGCCAAGAAAAACGGCGCGCACCGCAAGCGGTACGCGCCGTGAATCATTGAGTTTGCTTGGTGGTGCCGACTATCCGAATCGAACGGATGACCTGCTGTTTACAAGGCAGCTGCTCTACCAACTGAGCTAAGCCGGCACGGCGTACAGCGGCGGCATTTTAGCCGCCGCTGGCTTCACCTTTTCACTTGATGCGCTTGAGCGACGGACGGCCCGGCGTGGGCGGCTCCGGCGGCGGCTCGGGCGTGGCCGCCTCGTCGTCTTCCACGGGCGCCGGTGCGGCGGCCTCGGGCTCGGCCGTGGCCAGGCGCAAGCCCTGCGGCGCGGGCGACGGCGCAGCGGGCGCCGCCGTCTCGGCCGGCGGCTCGGAGACCGTGGGCGCCGGGAAGGCCATGCCCTGCCCGTTCTCGCGGGCATAGATGGCCACCACATGGTCCACCGGCACCACGATCTCGCGCGCACGGCCGCCGAAGCGAGCCTTGAACTCGATAAATTCGTTGCCCAGCTTCAGTCCCGAGGTCGCCTCGAAGCCGATGTTGAGCACGATCTCGTTGTTCTTCACGTACTCCAGCGGCACCTGCACGCTGCGGTCCACGTAGACCGCCAGGTAGGGCGTGAAGCCGTTGTCGGTGCACCAGTCGTGCAGCGCCCTGATCAGGTAGGGGCGCGTGCTGGAGCCCTGGTCGGTGGAGGCCTCGCTCATGGCTTACTTGCGCATCACCTTCTCGGACGGCGTCAGCGCCTCGATGTAGGCCGGGCGCGAGAAGATGCGCTCGGCGTACTTGAGCAGCGGTGCGGCGTTCTTGGACATGTCGATGCCGTAGTAGTCCAGGCGCCACAGCAGCGGGGCGATGGCCACATCCAGCATCGAGAAGTCGTCGCCCAGCATGTACTTGTTCTTGACGAAGATGGGCGCGAGCTGCGTGAGGCGGTCCTTGATCTGGGCGCGCGCCTTCTCCAACTGCTTGTCGGTGGGCTTGACGGCTTGGCCGCGGCCTTCGAGCACGTTGACGTGCGTGAACAGCTCCTTTTCGAAGTTGAGCAGGAACAGCCGCACGCGCGCACGCGCCACGGGGTCGCCGGGCATCAGCTGCGGGTGCGGGAAGCGCTCGTCGATGTACTCGTTGATGATGTGCGACTCGTACAGGATGAGATCGCGTTCAACGAGGATGGGCACCTCGTTGTACGGGTTCATCAGCGCGATGTCTTCAGGCTTGGCGAAGAGATCGACGTCGCGGATCTCGAAGTCCATGCCCTTTTCAAACAGCACGAAACGGCAGCGGTGCGAGTAGGGGCAGGTGGTTCCGGAGTAGAGCACCATCATGGAAGCGGCTCCTTGTTTGTCTCTTCAGAAAATGATGAAGCGCAGTGGGCGGCAACGCCACCCACTGCGCAGGCTTTTTCGGCCACTAGGGCCTGCTGAACGCCAGTCTTACTTGATGTCCTTCCAGTAGGCAGCGTTCAAGCGCCAGGCGATGAAGGTGAACAGACCCAGGAAGATCAGCACCGCCACGCCCAGGCGTACGCGCTGCTTTTGCACCGGCTCGCCCATCCACTGCAGGTAGGCCACCAGGTCGCCCACGGCGCTGTCGTAGCCAGCGGCGTCAAGCTTGCCAGGGGTCACCTGCTCGAAGCCCTTGAACACATGCGTGACCTTGGCGGCGTCGTGCGGGTCCTTCTCTTCCTCGAACTTGGCTACGCGCTGGCCTTGCAGTTCCCACAGCACATGGGGCATGCCCACGCTGGGGAAAACCAGGTTGTTCCAGCCGGTGGCTTTGGCAGGGTCGCGGTAGAAGGTACGCAGGTAAGTGTAAAGGTAGTCAGCACCACTGCCCTTGGAGCCGTCGGCGCGCGAGCGCGCGATGACGGTCAGGTCAGGCGGCGTGGCACCGAACCACTCCTTGGCCTGGCGGGCGTCCAGGGACACCTTCATCAGGTCGCCGACCTTGTCGGTGGCGAACATCAGGTTGCCCTTGATCTGCTCCTCGGTCAGGCCGATGTCGCGCATGCGGTTGTAGCGCATGTAGGCCGCCGAGTGGCAGTTGAGGCAGTAGTTGACGAAGAGCTTGGCGCCGTTTTGCAGCGCGGCCATGTCGTTAAGCTTGTCCGCGGGGAACTTGTCCCAGGCGATGCCGCCGCTGGAAGCGAAGGCGGACGTGGCCATGGCCAGGGTGGCCAGCAATGAGAGGATGAACTTTTTCATTCGAGCTTCTCCGGCTTGTCGCCTCAATGCGCCTTGAACACGACGCGATCAGGCACCGGCTTGAATTCGCCCACACGGCTCCACCACGGCATCAGCAGGAAGAAGCCGAAGTAGAACAGCGTGCCCACCTGCGCCACGAGGGTGCCGATCTCCGACGGCGGCTGGATGCCCAGGTAGGCCAGCACCACGAAGAAGACCACGAACACGGCGTACAGGTACTTGTGCCAGCTCGGACGGTAGCGGATCGACTTGGCCGGGCTGCAGTCCAGCCAGGGCAGGAAGAACAGGATGATCACGGCGCCGCCCATCACCACCACGCCCCAGAACTTGGCGTCGAAGGTCTTGAGCAGGACCACGGCCACCACGGCGCCCACCAGCACGCCCAGCTTGGCCTTGCCCGGCAGCTTGCCCTTGAGCACGGCCAGCACGGCGGCCAGGCCCACGATCACGGACAGCACGTTGACCATCACGTCGGTCGTTGCGCGCAGCATCGAGTAGAACGGCGTGAAGTACCACACCGGGGCAATGTGCGGAGGCGTCTTGAGCGGGTCGGCCGGGATGAAGTTGTTGTACTCCAGGAAGTAGCCGCCAAACTCAGGCATGAAGAACAGCACGGCGCTGAAGGCCATGAGGAACATGCTCACGCCGAAGATGTCGTGCACCGTGTAGTACGGGTGGAAGGGGATGCCGTCCAGCGGGTGGCCGTCGGCGCCCTTCTTGGCCTTGATTTCCACGCCGTCGGGGTTGTTGGAGCCCACTTCATGCAGCGCAATGATGTGCGCCACCACCAGGCCCAGCAGCACCAGCGGCACGGCAATGACGTGGAAGCTGAAGAAGCGGTTGAGCGTGGCGTCCGACACGACGTAGTCGCCGCGGATCAGCAGCGCCAGGTCCGGGCCGACGAAGGGCACGGCGGCGAACAGGTTCACGATCACCTGCGCGCCCCAGTAGCTCATCTGGCCCCAGGGCAGCAGGTAGCCCATGAAGGCTTCGGCCATCAGGCACAGGAAGATGGCGCAGCCGAAGATCCACACCAGCTCGCGCGGCTTGCGGTACGAACCGTAGAGCAGGCCACGGAACATGTGCAGGTAGACCACGACGAAGAAGGCCGAGGCGCCGGTGGAGTGCATGTAGCGCACCAGCCAGCCCCAGGGCACGTCGCGCATGATGTACTCGACGGATGCGAAGGCAACGTTCGCGTCCGGCTTGTAGTGCATCACCAGGAAAATGCCGGTGACGATCTGGATCACCAGCACCAGCAGCGCCAGCGAGCCAAAGATGTACCAGAAGTTGAAATTCTTCGGAGCGTAATACTCCGACATGTGCTCTTTGTAGAGCTTGGAAGCCGGAAAGCGGTTGTCGACCCAGTTCAGCAGCTTCTGGGCGACCGGCGCATCGGCGGGTAAGGTCTTGAATTCAGCCATGAGGTGTTCTCCGGGAACCTGGAAATCAGGCCTTCTTGTCCTCGCCGATCAACAGCTTGGTGTCCGACAGGTACATGTGCGGCGGCACTTCGAGGTTGTCGGGAGCGGGCTTGTTCTTGAAGACGCGACCCGCCATGTCGAAGGTCGAGCCGTGGCAGGGGCACAGGAAGCCGCCTTGCCAATCGTCCGGCAGCGAGGGCTGCGCGCCGGCCTGGAATTTGTCGCTGGGCGAGCAGCCCAGGTGCGAGCAGATGCCCACCACGACCAGGATGTCCTCCTTGATCGAGCGGTGCTCGTTGCGCGCGTACTCGGGCGTGAGCTCGGCGGGCTTGCGCTGGGAGTTCGGGTCCACCACCTGGGCATCGGTCTTCTTCAGGCCGGCCAGTTGTTCCGGAGTGCGCTTGACGATCCACACCGGCTTGCCGCGCCATTCCACGGTCATTTTTTCGCCGGGCTTGAGCGCACTGATGTCCGCCTCGACGGCGGCACCAGCGGCCTTGGCTCGCTCGGAGGGCGTGAAGGTGCTCACGAACGGCACGGCTGCGGCCACGCCACCCACGGCACCCGCGCCACAGGCAATCGCCACCCAGGTGCGGCGGCCTTGGTCGACTTCAGGCTTTGTCATAGCTTCCTCAGGAACTTTTCCGGATTCAGGGGCAACCCTAGATTCTAGCGGGGAAGGATTGACAGGAAGCCTTTCGAATGGCTGACGCTCCCCAGCGAGAGAATTACTCACGCCTGCGGTATTTGACCTCCATCAAACTAAGCCAATACTCCCGGTCGCCGCCTGTCTGCGCGGCGCTACAAACTTGGAGAAAACCCCTAGAAAGGACCGGAGGATGAGTTTCTTTTCTGAATTCAAAGCCTTTGCAATGAAAGGCAACGTGGTCGACCTGGCAGTCGGCGTGATCATCGGCGCGGCGTTTCAGCGCATCGTCGATTCGGTGGTCAAGGACCTGATCATGCCGCTGGTGGGACGGCTCGTCGGCGGGCTGGATTTCTCGAATTACTTCATCCGCCTGGCCGATCCGCCGCCGGGCTACAGCGGCCCAATGACTTACGACGCGCTGACCAAAGCCGGTGTGCCGCTGTTTGCCTACGGCACTTTCATCACGGTGGCGCTGAATTTCATGATCCTGGCCTTCGTGATCTTTTTGATGGTCAAGCAGATCAACCGGCTGCGCCGCGAGGAACCCGCGCCGCCGCCGGCCACGACGCCGGACGCCGCGCCCGAGGACATCGTGCTGCTGCGCGAAATCCGCGACGCGCTGCGGCAAACCCAGCCGCCGGCCCAGTAAACCCGGGCCTGCAGGCGCTCAGCCCGCGCTGGCGCTGAGCGCCAGCGCCATGCGCAGCGCCGCGCGCAGGCTGGCGTCGTCGGCCACGCCGCGGCCGGCAATGTCGAAGGCCGTGCCGTGGTCCGGGCTGGTGCGCACGAAGGGCAGGCCCAGCGTGACGTTGACGCCCTCCTCCACCCCCAGGTACTTCACCGGGATCAGGCCGTGGTCGTGCGTCATGGCCACCACCAAGTCGAACTCGCCCGGGTGCCGCGGCGGCGCGTGGCGTGCGCGCATGAACACCGTGTCCGGCGCGAAGGGCCCGCGGGCGTCGATGCCTTCATCGCGCGCGGCCTGCACGGCCGGGGCGATGTAGCGCAACTCCTCGTCGCCGAACAGGCCGCCCTCGCCCGCGTGCGGGTTCAGGCCCGCCACGGCGATGCGCGGCGCCGCCTGGCCCCAGGCCGCGGCCGCCTGGTGAGCGATGCGGATGGTGGAGAGCACACCCTCGAAATCCAGCACCTCCAGCGCGCGGCGCAGCGCCATGTGGATGGTGACCAGCACCACCTTGAGCTCCTCGTTGGCCAGCATCATGCGCACCGGCGGCGGCTCGCCCCCGGGCAGCGCGGCCAGTTCCTGCAGCATCTCGGTGTGACCCGGGAAAGGCACGCCGGCGGCGGACAGCGCCTCCTTGTGAATGGGCGCGGTGACGATGGCGCGGCCCGTGCCCTGCTGCAGCAGCCACACCGCG
This sequence comes from Azohydromonas lata, assembly GCF_034427735.1. Classification (NCBI taxonomy): domain Bacteria; kingdom Pseudomonadati; phylum Pseudomonadota; class Betaproteobacteria; order Burkholderiales; family Sphaerotilaceae; genus Azohydromonas; species Azohydromonas lata. Next base: position 203,340 of record NZ_JAXOJX010000002.1, on the reverse strand, counting down.
GCTTCTATGCACACGGCCGCGGCGCGGCCGGCGCGCTCGTCCACCTGGCCCCAGGGCAGCGATTCCAGGCCTTCAGGCAGCCCCGGCGGCGCCCACACGGGGATGCAGCGCGGTGGGCAGGCCGCGAGGTCGGCCGGCGACTCCAGCACGGCCATGGGCCAGGCGGATTCGCCGAGCAGTGCCGAGGCACGGCGCAGCGACTGAGGGCAGCCCAGCACCAGCGCGGCGGGTGCGTCCTCGCGCATGAGGGCGCGCAGCACGATCTCCGGGCCTATGCCGGCCGGGTCGCCCATGGTCACGAGCAGGGGTTGCTGCGGCTGCGGCGGATGGGTTTGCATGTCGTGATTCAAGCCGGGTTCTCGATGTCTATGAAGCGGTGCTCCAGGCCAAAGCGCTCGGCCACGTGCGCGGCCAGCGCCGGGACGCCGTAGCGCTCGGTAGCGTGGTGGCCGCAGGCGAGGAAGGCCACGCCCGTCTCGCGCGCCAAGTGGGCCTGGGGCTCGGACACCTCGCCGGTGAGGTAGGCGTCGGCACCGGCGGCGATGGCGGCCTCGAACCAGCCCTGCGCGCCGCCCGTGCACCAGGCGATGCGCCGCAGCGCGCGGCCGTCGCCGTGCAGCACCAGCGGCACGCGGCCCAGGCGCTGCTGCACGCGCTCGGCCAGCGCCGGCAGCGCCAGCCCCTGGCCGTCGCCGATGAAACCCAGGTCCTGCTCGCCGAAGCGCGCGTCCGCCGCCAAGCCCAACTGCAGGCCCAACTGCGCGTTGTTGCCTAGCTCGGCGTGGGCGTCCAGCGGCAGGTGGTAGGCGAAGAGGCTGATGTCGTGGCGCATGAGCAGCCGCACGCGCTCGGCCAGCCAGCCCGTCAGCCGCCCGTCCTGGCCACGCCAGAACAGGCCGTGGTGCACCAGGAGGGCGTCGGCCCCCTCGGCAATGGCCGCCTCTATCAGCGCGCGGCTGGCCGTCACGCCGGAGACCAGCCGCCGCACCGTCGCCCGCCCCTCGACCTGAAGGCCGTTCGGCCCATAATCCTTGAAGCGGTCCGCCGCCAGCGCCTGGTTCAGGTATTGCTCCATCTCGGCACGCGTCACGCTGCCCATAGCCCGCTTCCTTTCATGCGCAGAACCTGGCTGATTTTCTCGCAGGCCGTGACGGTGGCCGTCGCGCTGCTGTTCGTGGTGTCCACGCTCAAGCCGCAGTGGCTGCAGCGCGCGCCGGGCCAGGCCATGCCTGAAGTCGTGGCGATTTCCAGCGCCTCGCCTCCGGCGCCGGGCGCGTCGGCACCGGCCGGCGTGGGCTACAGCGCCGCGGCCCGCGTGGCCGCGCCCACGGTGGTCAGCGTCGTGGCCCGCAAAGGTGCGGTGCGCGGCAACCTGCATGCCGAAGACCCGTGGTTCCGCTTCTTCTTCCGCGACGGCCAGGGCCCCTCGCAACCGCAAAAAGGGCTGGGCTCGGCCGTCATCGTCTCCAGCGGCGGCTACCTGCTGACCAACAACCACGTCATCGAAGACGCCGACGACATCGAGGTGCAGCTCGCCGACGGCCGCCAGGCCCAGGCCCGCTTGGTGGGCAGCGACCCGGAAACCGACGTGGCCGTGCTCAAGATCGACCTGCCGCGCCTGCCTGCCATCACTTTCGGCACCACCGAGGCGCTGCAGGTGGGCGACGTGGTGCTGGCCATAGGCAATCCCTTCGGCGTGGGCCAGACGGTCACGTCCGGCATCGTCAGCGCGCTGGGCCGCAACCAGTTGGGCATCAACACCTTCGAGAACTTCATCCAGACCGACGCCGCCATCAACCCCGGCAACTCCGGCGGCGCGCTGGTGGATGCGCGCGGGCAGCTCGTGGGCATCAACACGGCCATTTTTTCGCGCAGCGGCGGCAGCTTGGGCATTGGCTTCGCCATCCCGGCCGACACGGCGCGGCAGGTCATGGAGAGCCTGATCCGCGACGGCCAGGTCACGCGCGGCTGGATTGGCGTGGAGCCGCAAAACCTCACGCCGGAATTCGTCCAGAGTTTCAATTTGCCCGTGCGCGAAGGCGTGCTGATCTCCGGCGTGCTTCAGAACGGCCCGGCCGGCCGTGCCGGCATGAAGCCCGGCGACGTGGTGACCAAAGTCGGCGGCCGCCCTGTGGCCAACACCGCCCAGCTGTTGGGCGCGGTGGCCGAGCTCAAGCCGCGCAGCGACGCCGTCATCGGCGTGCAGCGCGGCAACGAAGCGCTGGACATCAAGCTCACCGTGGGCCAGCGGCCCAAGCCGGGGCAGCGCGAGCAGTGAGCGGACGCCAGGAGGCGCCTCAGGCCGTCTTGTCGCTGCTGCCGGCCTCTTCCTCATCCGGCGCCTTGGTGGCGCGGATGAAGATCTTGGCGGACCACAGGCCCAGCTCGTAGAGCAGGCACATGGGCAGCGCCAGCGAGAGCTGCGAGACCACGTCCGGCGGCGTGATCACGGCGGCGACGATGAAGGCCACCACGATGAAGTAGCCGCGCCAGGCCTTGAGCTGGTCGATCGTCACCACGCCCATGCGCGTCAGCAGCACCACAGCCACCGGCACCTCGAAGGCGGCGCCGAAGGCGATGAACATGGTCAGCACGAAGCTGAGGTAGGCCTCGATGTCCGGCGCCGCCGTGATGCTCTTGGGCGCAAAGCTCTGTATGAACTTGAACACTTGGCCGAACACGAAGAAGTAGCAGAACGCCACCCCGGAGGCGAACAGCACCGTGCTGGCCACCACCAGCGGCAGCACCAGGCGCTTTTCGTGCGAGTACAGGCCCGGGGCCACGAAGGCCCAGACCTGGTAGAGCACCACGGGCAACGCGACCAGGAAGGCCGCCATCAGCGTGATCTTGAGCGGCACCAGGAAGGGCGAGATGACGCTGGTGGCGATCAGCGTCGCGCCCTGGGGCAGGTTGGCCACCAGCGGCGCGGCCAGCAGGTCGTACAGCCCGGCCGGGCCGGGGTAGACGGCCAGCACGGCGAAGACCACGCCGACGGCCAGCAGGGCCTTGATCAGACGGTCGCGCAGCTCGACCAGATGTTCGACGAACGGCTGCTCGGTGCCCTCAAGTTCGTCCTTGGGCGTCTGGCCGCTCATGAGGATGCACGCGGCGGACGGAAACGCGCCACCCGTGCCGCGCCGGACTGCGCGCGGGTGCGCACGCCGTTGCGCTGCTTGTACCAAAGCGGCATGGCGCCGCGCTTGAGCCGCCAGTTCTTGCGCGGCGGCTGGTAGCTCAGCGGCGGCGGCTCCAGGCTGGACGATTCGCCCGCCGTGCCGGCGCCGAAGCCCGAGTCCTGCCAGCTTTGCTGCAGGTCACGCGTGGTGTCGTGCAGCTCCTGGTTCACGCTTTGTTCGACGTTGCGTGCCGCATCCTCGAACTGCGTCTTCATTTTTTTGAGTTCATCGAGCTCGATGGAGCGGTTGACCTCGGCCTTGACGTCAGCCACATAGCGCTGCGCCTTGCCCACGAGGTGGCCCACCGTGCGCGCCACGCGCGGCAGCTTCTCGGGGCCGATGACGATGAGCGCCACCGCCCCGATGAGCGCCAGCTTGTCGAAACCGAAGTCGATCATCCCGCGGCCGGCCTCAGGACTTGGTCTTGGCCTCGACGTCCACCGTGTTCGGATCGGTGGACTTGTTGATGGTCACTTGCTGCGGAGGAGCGGGCGTCTCCGAATCCATGCCGCCCTTCATGCCGTCCTTGAAACCCTTGACCGCGCCACCCAGGTCAGAGCCCAAATTCTTGAGCTTCTTGGTGCCAAAGATCAGCACCACCACCAGCAGCACGATCAGCCAATGCCAGATGCTGAAAGAACCCATGTTCGGAACTCCTTGTTCAATCCCGGGATTCTAGGGTGCGCCGCATGACAGCTTTCCCCGCCCGGGCATGGCCGCCACGGCGGCCGCTGCATTTATTTCACCCCTTGGACCACGGACGGGGGCCGCCGATGAAGTGGATGTGCAGGTGCCCAACCTCCTGGCCGCCGTCGGCGCCGGTGTTGACGATGGTGCGAAAGCCGTTGGTCACGCCCAGTTCGCGCATGAGGCGCGGGCCCGTGGACATCATCTTGCCCAGCAGCGCCGCGTGCTCCGGACCGACCTCGACCATGGACGGGAGGTGCTGCTTGGGCACCAGCAGGATGTGCACCGGCGCCCAGGGGTTGATGTCGTGGAAGGCGATGAAGTCGTCGTCCTCGTAGACCTTGCGCGACGGGATCTGGCCGGCGGCGATCTTGCAGAAGATGCAGTTGGGGTCGGTGCTCATGGGCGGGCGTCGTCGTTGTGGATGTTCAGTCAGGCATGGCGCGGCGCTCGTTGAGAGACAGCCAGCCGCGCACCACGCGGTAGAGGAACCAGATGGAGACCAGGCCCCAGGCGATCCAGCCCGGGGCGACGAACAGCAGCCACAGCGGCGCCGTGAGCAGGTACAGCCCCGCGGCCCACAGCACGCTGCGTATGCGCCAGCGGAAGTGCGACTCCTGCCAGCTCCCCAGCGCGTCGTCCCGCTTCACCAGGTCCAGGATGAAGGCCGCCACCAGCAGCAGCACGCTGGGCTGGAAGGCCGGCAGCACCGCGCCCACGGCCACGATGGCGTGCAGCGCGTAGCTGATCTGGCCAATCGTGCGCAGATGGCGCTCGCGCTCCCAGGCGGGCTCGTTGTCAGGCGGCAGCACCGGCGGCGTGGCCATGGCGTTTCTCCCGCGGGCTGGGGTTCAGCCCTTGTTTTGAGTGCGCTGGGCGAACTCTTCCAGCCCCGACAGCCCCTCGCGCCGCGCCAGCTCGGCCAGCACGTCCGACGGGTGCAGGCCGAACTGGGCCAGCGCCACCAGGCTGTGGAACCACAGGTCCGCCACCTCGTAGATGACCTTGTCACGGGCGCCGTCCTTGGCGGCCATCACGACTTCCACGGCCTCCTCGCCCACCTTCTTGAGCACGGCGTCCAGGCCCTTGGCCGAGAGCTTGGCGACGTAGCTCTTGGCCGGGTCGCCGCCGTTGGCGGGCAGGCGCGATTCGATCACCTCGGCCAGCCGCGACAGCACCGCGTCGCCGAAGGGGCTTGTTTGTTCTTCGCTCATTTGTAGATGCTCTCCGGGTCCTTGAGCACCGGGTCCACCGGGCTCCAGGCGCCGCTGTCCTTGTCCAGCCGGCGGTAGAAGCAGGAGTGGCGCCCGGTATGGCAGGCGATGCCGGGCTCGTGCCCGCGCTGCGTCACCTTGAGCAGCACCACGTCGGCGTCGCAGTCCAGGCGGATCTCGTGCACCTGCTGCACGTGGCCCGACTCCTCGCCCTTGTGCCAGAGGCGGCCCCGGGAGCGGCTCCAGTAGACGGCCTCGCCGCGCTGCAGCGTGAGCGCCAGCGACTCGCGGTTCATCCACGCGACCATCAGCACGTCGCCGCTGGACGCTTCCTGTGCGATCGCGGGCACGAGACCGTCGCGGTCCCACTTCACTTCATCCAGCCAATCCATCGTTTCAGTGTACTCAGTCAATATGGGTGGGCCCGGCGTGGCCGCGCTCCTGCGCGAACCACTCCAGCACCGGGATGGTGCCCGGCAGCACGGGCCGCACCTGCACCGGCAGCGTCTGCCAGGCCATCTGCTGCGCCTCGCGCATCTCGAACTCGCCGCGCCAGGCGAACACCTTGCAAAAGTGCAGCCTCACCAGCGCGTGCGGGTAATCGAACATTTCTTCTTTCCAGCGCTGCACGGCGGCGACGTCTATGTCGATCCCCAACTCCTCGTGCAGTTCCCGCCGCAGCGCCTCCTCGACGCTCTCGCCGGCTTCGAGCTTGCCGCCCGGGAATTCCCAATGCCCGGCGTAGACCTTGCCCTGCGGCCGGCTGGTGAGCAAGAAGCGCCCTTCCCGCCCGGCGGCGTCGCGCTCGATGAGCACGCCCACGGCCACGGCCACGGGCGTGCGGCCTTGCAGCGCCGGGGCGCGCACCACCTCAGACATGGTCCAGCCCCTGCGGCGGCTCGTCGTCGGCCACGGCCGGCGCCGGGGCCAGGTCGTCGCCATGGGCGCGGCCGGCCCAATCGCGGGCGAACTGGTAAGCGACGCGGCCGGAGCGCGAGCCGCGCTCCAGCGCCCACACCAGCGAGGCCTTCTGCGCGGCCGGAATCTGGTCCTGAGGCACGCCCAGGTTGCGCAGCCATTGCGCCACGATGGCCAGGAACTCGCCCTGGCTGAAGGGATAGAAGCTCACCCACAGGCCAAAGCGCTCGGAAAGGGAAATCTTTTCTTCCACCACCTCGCCCGGATGCACCTCGCCATCGGCCGTGTGCGTGTACGTGAGGTTTTCCTTCATGTACTCGGGCAGCAGGTGGCGGCGGTTGCTGGTGGCGTAGATCAGCACGTTGTCGCTGGCCTGGGCCACGGAGCCGTCCAGGATGGATTTCAGCGCCTTGTAGCCCGGCTCGCCCTCGTCGAAGCTCAGGTCGTCGCAGTAGATGATGAAGCGCTCGGCGCGCGAGGCGACCAGCTCCACCAGGTCCGGCAGGTCCACCATGTCGGCCTTGTCCACCTCGATGAGGCGCAGGCCCTGCGGCGCGAACTCGTTGAGGCAGGCCTTGACCAGCGAGCTCTTGCCCGTGCCGCGCGCGCCCGTGAGCAGCGCGTTGTTGGCGGGCTTGCCGGCCACGAACTGCGCGGTGTTGCGCAGCAGCTTGTCCTTTTGCGGCTCGACTTCCTGGAGGTCGGACAGGCGAATGCCCGCGACGTGGCGCACCGGCTCCAGCACCCCGGCGCCACGGCGGCGGCGGTAGCGGAAGGCCACGGACGCCGCCCAGTCCGGCGCGGCCAGCGGCTGCGGCAGCACCGCCTCCAGGCGGCTCAACAGCGCCTCGGCGCGCGCGATCAGCGAATCGAAATCAGGCATGGCGGGAAAGACGGACGACGCGGGTTTTGCAAGGCTGCGCAGTGTAGCCAGGGCTCCGTGGCCTTCCGGTGACGGGGCGGACGCCGCCGGGCCGCGGCTACACCCGCCTGACGACCTCCCCCGCCACCGCATACACCTCGTCCCCCCGCGCCACCCGCACCGGATGCATGCCGGTGAAGGCCCCGAAAGCCGGCAGCACGCCGACCTCGGCCGTGAAGTGAAAGCACGGCAGCCGCAGCCGCTCGAAGCCGCGGCCGACCGTGATGCACGGATGCAGGTGACCGGCCAGCGCGTAGGCGCCGCTCACCGGCCGCGGGTGGTGGCACAGCGCCAGGCCGTCCAGGCGCAGCGGCTCGTCCACCACCGTGATGCCCAGCGACGGCGGCGGGTCGCCCGCACGGTCGTCGTGGTTGCCGCGCACCAGCGTGATGTCCAGCGCCGCGTGCGCCTCGCGCCAAGCCGACAGCGCCGAGAGCGTTTCGACGGCATGCGCGTGCACCGAGTGCAGAAAGTCGCCCAGCACCAGCAGCCGCCGGGCACCGTGGCGCGCGGCCAACCGGGTCAGCACGTCGAGGTTGTGCCCCGTCGTCCCCTGCGGCACCGGCACGCCTAAGCGGCGAAAGCTCGCCGCCTTGCCGAAGTGCGCATCCGCCACCAGCAGCGCCTGCTGCGCGGGCCACCACAACGCGCGCTCGGCCAGCAGCTTCAGCCGCTCGCCACCGCGCTCCACCCAGATTTCTTGCGTTTCGATCGATTCACCGCCAGGGCCCATGGCGGCATGGTGCCGCCTTCAGCGCAGCACCAGCGCCAGCACGGCCTCCAGGTGTTCGGTGGGGGCGCGCTGGAAGGAAGAGCGCGCGAAGCGCTGCAGCCGCCCAAGGGCGAAGGCGCACAGCGCCGAGGCCTGCACCTGCGCGTCGGCCGTGGGCGAGGCCGATCCGGCCTCCTGCGCCGCGGCGCGCAGGTGCTGGCGCACATGGCCCTCCAGCCGCTCGAAGAAGGCGTTCATGCGGGCGTTGAGGCGCTCGTCCTCGTGCGCCAGCGCGTCGCCGGCCATCAGGCGCGCCATGCCCGGATGGCGCTCGGCGAACTGCAGCAGCACCGCCAGCGCGCGGCGGGCCTGCGCGTCGCCGTCGCTGCCGGCGGCGTGGTCCGCCGGCGGCTCCAGCGCCGTGAACACGCTGGTCTCTATGAACTCGATCAGCGCCTCCAGCATCTGCGCCTTGCTCACGAAGTGGCGGTAGAGCGCCGCCTCGCTGATGGACAGCCGCGCCGCCAGCGCCGCGGTGGTCACGCGCTCGCTGCCGGGCTGCTCCAGCATGGCCGCCAGCGCTTGCAGGATTTGCGCCTTGCGCTCGCCGGGCCGCGGGCGCTTGCGTGCATCCAGGGCCGGCGGAATCAGGTCGCGCGCGCCGGCGGCATCGCTGAGGTCGGACATGGCAGGGTCCCCGTGGGGTTGGAAAACCGGCGGATTCTGGCCAGCCCCGGCCCACCCCCGCATCCGTCTCCCACCATGCGAACGGCGGGTTGCCGTCGCGGCGCAAGCGTTCTACGGCGTGCCGCCGCGCGTAAAAGCCGATTTCAGGCGCCTTCAGCCGGCTGGCGCCCCGCTCAGCGGCAAAGTGCCGCCAGGCGCCGCACGCGGCGGTCCACGTAGGGCGGACGCGCCGAGCAGCGCTGGCCGGCGCGGTGCGCCCAGCGCTGCATCCACACCGTGCCCATGCCCAGGCGGCGCGCGCCCTTCTGGTGCTCCAGCGTGTCCTCCACCAGCACGCACTGCGCGGGCGGCACGCCCAGGCGCACGCAAATGCGCCGCAGCATGCGCACGTCCGGCTTGGGCCGCCAGTGGCCGAAGACGCGCATGTCCTCGATGGTGAGCACGCCATCGAACAGCGCCAGCAGCCCAAGCGCGCCCAACACCCGCAGCGCGTAGGCGCGCGGCGCGTTGGTGAGGATGTACTTGCGCCCGCGCAGCCGTTGCAGCGCCGCCACGTCGTGCGCATGCGTGCGCAGCCTGTCTTCCAGGCCGGGCAGCAGGTGCGTGTGGTGCAGGAAATGCGCGGGCTTGACGCCGTGGTGGCGTATGAGCCCAAGCAGCGTGGCGCCGTAGCGGGCCCAATAGCGGCGGCGCAGCGCGTCGGCCTCGGCGTGCGGCAGCCCCAGCTCGCGGACCATGTAGTCCGTCATCGCGGGGCTCAGCACGCCGAACACGGACGCCGAGGCGTCGTGCAGCGTGTTGTCCAGGTCGAACAGCCACACGCGCGCCGCACGGGGGCGGCCGCGCGGCGGGCCGCCCGGCACAGCCGCCATCAGTGCGAGCGGATCATGGTGCCGTAGGCCTGGTCGGTCAGGATCTCCAGCAGCATGGCGTGCGGCACGCGGCCGTCGATGATGTGCACGGCGTGCACGCCGTTCTTGGCCGCGTCCAGGGCGGAGGCGATCTTGGGCATCATGCCGCCGGAGATGGTGCCGTCGGCGAAGAGCTCGTCGATGCGCTTGGCGGTGAGGTCCGTCAGCAGCTTGCCTTCCTTGTCCAGCACGCCCTTGATGTTGGTGAGCAGGACGAGCTTCTCGGCGCGCAGCACCTCGGCGAGCTTGCCGGCCACCAGGTCGGCGTTGATGTTGTAGGACTCGTTTTCCTTGCCGAAGCCGATGGGGCTGATGACGGGGATGAACTGGTCGTCCTGCAGCGCCTTGACCACGCTGGGGTCGATGCTCTCGATCTCGCCGACCTGGCCCATGTCGTGCAGCTTCTCGGGGTCGTCGCGGTCGACCATCTTGAGCTTGCGGGCGCGGATCATCCCGCCGTCGCGGCCGGTCAGGCCCACGGCCTTGCCGCCGGCGGCGTTGATCAGGCCCACGATGTCCTGCTGCACCTGGCCTGCGAGCACCCACTCGACGACTTCCATCGTCTCCTCGTCGGTCACGCGCATGCCCTGGATGAACTGGCCCTTCTTGCCCACGCGGGTGAGTGCCTCGTCGATCTGCGGGCCGCCGCCGTGCACCACGACGGGGTTCAGGCCCACGAGCTTGAGCAGCACCACGTCCTCGGCGAAGTCCTGCTGCAGCGCCGGGTCCGTCATGGCGTTGCCGCCGTACTTGATGACGATGGTCTTGCCGTGGAACTGGCGGATGTAGGGCAGCGCCTGGGCCAGGATTTCGGCCTTTTCGCGCGGTGCCACGTGAGACAGGTCGGGCGTGCTGGGGTCGGGAGTGCTCATGGGCGGATTCGGTGCTGGAGAAGGCCTGCACGGCAGGGACGGGCCGCCAAGGAACGGCGGTTTTGGCGGCGCGAATTGTAGGTGGCGCGGTTCAAGCCCCGGCCAGGGTCTTGACGCGCGGGTGCCCCGTGCGCCGCGGCAAGCCGCGAGCCCGGCACCGCCGCCGGCAGGCCTGCCCCAGGGTCCGGCGGTTTCCCGTGTCGTGCCGTCTTGAAATCCGTCACGGACACGCCCGGCCCTTCGCCCGCACACTTGCCCGCCATGAAGCACACCCCTCCCTTCGCCCGCCGCACCCTGCTGCGCGCCACCGGCCTGAGCGCCCTGGCGGCCCTGGGCGCCGGCGCCACCCGCGCCGCCGCGCCCTCGGCCGACGCGCCCACCCCGGTGCAGATGTGGAAATCGCCCTCCTGCGGCTGCTGCAAGGACTGGACGGCGCACATGCAGGCCGCCGGCTTCAAGCTGCAGGTGTTTGAGATGGCCGACCCCGGCGTGCAGCGCGCCAAGCTGGGGCTGGACGCCAAGTACGGCTCCTGCCACACCGCGCTGGTGGAGGGCTACGTGCTCGAAGGCCACGTGCCCGCGGCCGACGTGCGCCGCCTGCTGCGCGAGCGCGTGCCCGCGCTGGGCCTGGCCGTGCCGGGCATGGTGGTGGGCTCGCCCGGCATGGACGGCCCCGAGTACGGCGGGCGGCGCGAACGCTTCGACGTGCTGCTGGTGCAGCGCGACGGCAGCAGCCGCGTTTGGGCCACGCACAACGCCTGAAATCCCAACCGCGCGCGCCCGCCCGCATCCCGGCATCCCACCGGGTGCGCTTGAGCGCGCCGCGCGCAATCCGCCCCTGGCGCCGGGGTCGTGGCCGCTGTCTACGATGGCGGCATGCAGCACCAGCACGTCCACGACCTCTCTTCCTTCCACCACAGCCACGACTGGCAGGACGCCGGCGCCGAGGGACGCTCGCGCGCCCTGCTGGCCGTCACGCTGCTGACCCTGGCCACCATGGTGGCCGAGCTGTTGGCCGGGGCCTGGAGCGGGTCGCTGGCGCTGCTGGCCGACGGCTGGCACATGGGCACGCACGCCCTGGCGCTGGGCGGCGCACTGCTGGCCACGCGCCTGGCGCAGCGCGCCCACCGCAACGAGCGCTACGCCTTCGGCGGCTGGAAGATCGAGGTGCTGGCCGCCTACACCAGCGGGCTGCTGCTGCTGGCCGTGTCGGCCTGGCTGGTGGTGGACGGCGTGAGCACGTTGCTGAACCCGCACCCCATCGCCTACGGCGAGGCCATGGTGGTGGCCGTCATAGGCCTCCTGATCAACCTGGGCAGCGCCTGGCTGCTGCACCGCGGCGCCAGCCCCGGCGCGCAGGGCCACGGGCATGACGGGGACAATCACGACGACCATGGCCACGGCCACAGCCATGGGCACGCGCACGATCACTCGCCGGGCCACTCGCATGGCCATGCTCACCATCACGACCACAACTTCAACGCCGCCTACCTGCACGTGCTGGCCGACGCGGTGACCTCGGTGCTGGCCATCGCCGCGCTGGGCGGTGGGCTGCTGTACAGCTGGCGCTGGCTGGACCCGCTGGTGGCGCTGCTGGGTGCGGCCGTGATTTCGCGCTGGGCGGTCGGGGTGTTGAAGGTGTCGGCCCACGCCCTGGTGGACGCCACCGCCTCCACCGAGCTGCGCACCCAGGTGCGCCAGGCCATTGAAAGCGACGGCGACGCCAAGCTCGCCGACCTGCACGTGTGGCAGGTTGGGCCCAACGCGTGGTCAGTGGTGGCGTCGGTGGTGGCGGATGCGCCGCTGCAGCCCGCGCACTACCGGCACCGGCTGGAGCATTTACAAGGCGTGCGCCACGTGACGGTGGAAGTGCACCGCTGCCCAGGATGCGAGAGCCAATAACTCATTTCCCAGCGCCGAATATCTTGGAATATTTTTCTCGCCCACAAACTTAAATACCATCGTCCCGGAGCGACATTTACGAAATCAACATTCTTGCAGACGGGGCCTTACAACAATTGCAGCCGGCCAAATCCAATCAATACAAAGACACGCACAGCAGCGGCCGGAGCGGGAGGAAACAAAAGACCCGCCGGCAAGGGTCTCAGCAGCAAATCCGGGGAATATTCTGAATTGGTTTACATGGCCGCTGCGGGATTCAATACCGCCTCTGGGCCGCCACCCAGTGCTCACCCGCGCTCAGTGCCAGGTCATGCGTGCCATAAAACGCCTCTTCCTCGTCGTCGGTGTTGCGCGGCATATGGAATAGTTTTTCTTCCACGTCGCGGCTGTCCTTTTGCATGCGCAAGCGCCAGGCAACCCCCCGGTCAGCCACATGAAATTCCACTTCATAGCTGTACCGGCTGGGCCGCACCAGCGCCTTGTCACCCAGTTTGGATGCAGCGGCCACGGCTGCACGCTGCGCATCGCGGTGCAATTCGTGCGCTGCCGAACCGGGCTTGGCCGGCACGATTTCTGTCTCTGCTAAGGATATTGACAGCACCTGCCAGCGTGCCCCGTCAATTTCCTCGACCACCAACACGTGGCCTCCCCGCTCGATATGCAGGCGCTCCTGCGGCGACAAGACAAAATTTCCATGCGACGGCCTCCTGGTTCGATTCAGCGATTGCCTGGGCAGCAACACGGCCACACGTTCACCATTTGAATCCGCGCTGCCCCACCGCCAGCGGCATGCCTAGACAACCCAACCAGCGGCGCCCTCTCCCGTCATCGGAAAAAGACCCATCCATCGCGGTCTTCAAATTGTTATCGAGCCATTGGAAAATTGCCAGTGGTGCCTCGGTAATTGCCGCGGCAAATCCGGCAGCGAGCTTCAGGCACCCAGGTAGCGCCGCTCCAGGTGGCGGCGCAGGTGCACCGGGTCCAGTTGGGTGCCGCTGGCGCGCTGCGTGAGCTCGGCCGTGGTCCAGCGGCTGGCGGACAGCCACACGTTCTCGCGCAGCCAGCCGAAGATGGGCTCGAAGTCGCCGCGGGCGATGTCCTCGTCCAACTGCGGCCGCGCCGCGCGCAGCGCGGCGAACCACTGCGCGGCGTACATGGCGCCCAGCGTGTAGCAGGGGAAGTAGCCGAAGGAGCCGTCCGTCCAGTGCACGTCCTGCATGGGTCCGTCGCGGTAGTTGCCGCGGGTGTCCACGCCCAGGAGCTGCTGCATCTGCTCGTCCCACAGTGCCGGGATGTCGGCCACCTCGATGTCGCCCTCCATCAACGCGTGCTCTATGCGCCAGCGCAGCAGCACGTGCGCCGGGTAGGTCAGCTCGTCGGCATCCACGCGTATGAAGCCCGGCTCCACGCGCGTCACCAGCCGCTGCAGGTTTTCAGCCTCCAGCGCCGGCTGAGCGCCGAACGCCTGCGCCAGCCAGGGCGCGATGAGGCCGACGAAACCCGGGTGGCGGCCGAGCTGCATCTCGAAGCTCAGGCTCTGGCTTTCGTGGATGGCCATGGAGCGCGCCTGTGCCATGGGCTGGCCCAGCCAGGGGCGCGGCAGGTTCTGCTCGTAGCGGCCGTGGCCGGTTTCGTGGATGGTGCCCATCAGGCTGGTGAGGAACTCGTCCTCGCGGTAGCGCGTGGTCAGCCGCACGTCCTCCGGCACGCCGCCGGAGAAGGGGTGCGCGCTCACGTCCAGCCGCCCGCCCTCGAAGTCGAAGCTCAGCAGCCGCATCACGCGCTCGCACAGCAGCCGCTGCGCGGCCACGTCGAAGGGCCCTTGCGGCTGCAGCACGGGCTCGCTGGACTGCTTGTCGCGCACGCGCGCCACCAGCGCCGGCAGCCAGCCTTGCAGGTCGCCGAAGAGGCGCTGCAGCTCGGCGTTGCTCATACCGGGCTCGTAGCGCTGCATGAGCGCGTCATAGCGCGAGCAGCCCAGGTGCTGCGACAGCAGCTCGGCCTCTTGCCGCGCGATGCGCACCACCTCGCGCAGGTTCTCGGCGAAGCCGGGCCAGTCGTTGGCCGGGCGCTGGCGGCGCCAGGCGTGCTCGCAGCGCGAGCCGGCGATCTGGCGCGCTTGCACCAGCTCGGCCGGCAGTGCGGTGGCCAGGTCGAACTCGCGGCGGACTTCGCGCAGGTTGGCGCGCTGCTCGGCGTCCAGCGGCTCCTGCTCGGCGCGGGCGATCAGCTCGCTGCGCGACGGGTCGCAGCGCAGCCCGTGCACCAGTGTGGCGAGCTCGGCCAGCGCCGCGGCGCGGGCCTCGCTGCCCTTGGGCGGCATCACGGCGGCCTGGTCCCAGCCGGCCATGGACTGCAAGTGCTCCAGCCGGTAGATGCGGCGGTTCGCCGTGGCCAGGGCGTCGTAGGAAGGGGTCTTGGAAGTGACGGTGGGAGTGGCGGCGCTCATGGCGCCAGGGTACGGGATTGCGCCGCGACCGGATCAAGCCATGGACTCTGACGCCCTCTCAAGGCATGCCCTGCCCCGCAAACCACCGCAGCAGCGCCGGCACCTGTGTTGATGCGCACCGGCGCAGCGCCCTGGAACGGGTCACGCCCGCCTTGATCGCCGACGGCTCATTCCCGCCCGCTGCCCGGCGCCGTGGAGAGCAGCGTTGCGCCGCAGGAGGTCTTGTGGCCTTCAAAGGCCACCGGGCGGCCGTCGATGAGCACGGCCGGGTCGCCCTCGGCGATGACGCAGCCGCCGTGCCCCTTGAGCAGGCACGTGCAGCGGTCGCCTTGGCGCGCCACGCCCAGGCTCAGCACGGATGACCTGGTCGTGCGAGCAGCAGTACAGCGTCACGCGCCCATGGGTGCTGCCGTTGAGCCCATGGCGCTCCCGGAACTGCCCTGCGGCGCCGCCACCAGGACATGCGCCGCCTCGAACAGCACCAGTTCCTGGCGCGGGAGCCCCTGCGCACGCAGGTCGGCCGGGCAAGGCCGCCAGAACCAGGCGATGCCCGCGGTGCGCAACAGCCGCGGCACGAAACCGCTGTCGGATTCGTCGGGGTGCTGGATGAAGCCATGGCGGCCGCTCTGGGCGTGCCGCTCGGCATCCAGGCCCAGCCATGCGTGCGTGAAGCAGCGGCCCAGGCCCTGCGCGCCCCACTGCGCCAGCACGTGGTCGTCCACCTGCGGCAAGGTCATGTGCTCGAAGCAACGCAGCCGCCGGCGCTCGCCCATGAGGGACATGGCATCGCGCCCAACCAGGTGCACCACCGTGAGGCTGCCGTCGCACGGGCCCAGCGACACCTGCGTCACCAGCAACGGGAACGCGCGCAGCTCGCCCCGGTCGGTCACCAGTTGCAGCCCAAAGGGCTCACCCAACAACGCCTGCAGCGGCAGCCGCCCGTCGGTGCTCAGGCAGGTGATGCGCGCCTCCGTGGGTTCGCACAGGCCCTCGGTGAGCACGGCGCGCTGCGGCAGCAGCGCGGCGAAGGTCTTCTGATGCGGCTCATCCCAGCGCAGGCGCAGCGTGCGCCGCTCGGTATCCAGCCCTTGCAAAGCGAATGGCGACGGCGGCGCCATGGGACATCGCTGCCAAGCTCCCGGGAGCTTGAGCCCGGGGGCGTGGTCAAAATACCCGGCCCGCCGCCGGGCGCATCCCGCTCAGGGCGTGAACCGCCCCGGAAACCACCACAGCAGCGCCGACGTCATCACCAGGTAGCGGCCGAATTTCCCAATTGCCATGTAGAGCATGCAGGGCCAGAACGGCAGCTTGAGCCAGCCGGCCACGGCGCACAGCGGGTCGCCCACCACCGGCAGCCAGCTCAAGAGGCAGGCCTTTGGGCCGAAGCGCTCCAGCCAGCCCAGCACGCGGTGCTCGGTGGGCTTGTGGCGGGCGTGCTCCACCACGATCTCGGCGCCATAGCCCATCCACCAGCTGATGGCCCCGCCCAGCGTGTTGCCGGCCGTGGCCACCAGCACCGCGGGCCAGAACAGCGCCGGGTCCAGCTTGACCAGGCCGAACACCGCCGGCTCCGAGCCCAGCGGCAGCAGCGTGGCCGACACCAGCGCCACGATGAACACCGTGCTCAGGCCGAATTCCGGCAGGGCCAGCGCCTGCAAAACCAAGGTCATCCACGCTTCCATCGGCCCATTATCGGCAGCGCCCGGGCGCCTCCCGGGCCGCGGCCCCGTGCGGGCACACGGCGCGCGGCGGCGGACCGGGCAGGCGCCGCCGCTATACTCCTGCCTCCTTTTTCAGCACACCCCCCCGCCTGACCCATGAAACTCGGAGCGATCACGCTGCCGAATACGCTGTTTGTCGCCCCCATGGCAGGGGTGACCGACCGGCCTTTCCGCCAGTTGTGCAAGCGGCTGGGGGCGGGCTACGCGGTCAGCGAGATGGTCACCTCCAAGCGGGAGCTGTGGAATTCGCTCAAGACCTCGCGCCGCGCCGACCACGCCGGCGAGGTGGAGCCCATCGCCGTGCAGATCGCCGGCGTGGACCCGGCGCAGATGGCCGAGGCCGCGCTCTACAACATCGACCGCGGCGCCCAGGTCATAGACATCAACATGGGCTGCCCGGCCAAGAAGGTGTGCAACGTGTGGGCCGGCTCGGCCCTGATGCAGGACGAGCCGCTGGCCCTGCGCATCGTCGAGGCCGTCGTGGCCGCCTGCGCCCCGCGCGGCGTGCCCGTGACGCTGAAGATGCGCACCGGCTGGTGCGCGGCCGAGAAAAACGCGCTGCGCCTGGCGCGCGCGGCCGAGAGCGCCGGCATCGCCCTGCTCACCGTGCACGGCCGCACCCGCGAGCAGGGCTACAAGGGCCAGGCCGAGTACGACACGGTGGCCGCGGTCAAGGCGGCGCTGGGCATTCCGGTGGTGGCCAACGGCGACATCGATTCGCCGCAAAAGGCCAGGCAGGTGCTGGAGTACACGCGGGCCGACGCGCTCATGATCGGCCGCGCCGCGCAGGGGCGGCCGTGGATCTTCCGCGAGGTGGCGCACTTCCTGGTCACGGGCGAGCTGCTGGCGCCGCCCACCGTGCGCGAGGTGCGCGGCTGGCTGCTGGAGCACCTGCAGGACCACTACGGCCTCTACGGCGAATACAGCGGCGTGCGCAGCGCACGCAAGCACATCGGCTGGGCCGTGCGCGCCCTGCCCGGCGGGGAGGACTTCCGCGCCCGCATGAACCTCATCGAAAGCTGCGAGCAGCAGCTGCTGGCCGTGGGCGACTGGTTCGACGAGCTCGCCCAGCACCACGAACGGCTGCCGCTTGCCGCCAACGACGAAAGACTCGAACTCACCGCATGAGCAAGCAACAGATAGAGGCCTGCGTGCGCGAGAGCCTGGAGGAGTACTTCCGGGACCTCGACGGCGCTCAGCCCCACTCCGTCCACGAAATGATCATCGCCATCGTCGAAAAGCCGCTGCTGGAGGTGGTGATGCAGCACGCCGCCGGCAACCAGAGCAAGGCCGCCGAGTGGCTGGGGATCAACCGCAACACCCTGCGGCGCAAGCTGGTCGAGCACCAGCTGCTGGGCACGGCGCCCTCCTCGGCCGACTGACCCACCGCCCGCGCCGACGCCTGCGGCGCCCCCTCACACACCGATTCAACAAAGCCCGCAACCCATGACCACCGCACTGATTTCCGTCTCCGACAAGACCGGCATCGTCGAGTTCGCCCGCGAACTGCACGGCGCCGGCGTGAAGCTGCTGTCCACCGGCGGCACCGCCAAGCTGCTGGCCGACGCCGGCCTGCCCGTCACCGAGGTGGCCGAGGTCACCGGCTTCCCCGAGATGCTGGACGGCCGCGTCAAGACGCTGCACCCGCGCGTGCACGGCGGCCTGCTGGCCCGCCGCGACGTGCCGGCGCACATGGCGGCGCTGCAGGAGCACGGCATCGAGACGATCGAGCTGCTGGTGGTCAACCTCTACCCGTTCGAGGCGACCGTCGCCAAGCCCGGCTGCACGCTGGAAGACGCCATCGAGAACATCGACATCGGCGGCCCGGCCATGGTGCGCTCCGCCGCCAAGAACTGGAACGACGTGGCCGTGCTCACCGACGCCGGCCAGTACGCCCAAGTGCTCGCCGAGCTCCAGGCCGACGGCAAGGTCAGCCGCGCCACGCGCTTCAAGCTCTCCGTCGAAGCCTTCAATCGCATCGCCCAGTACGACGGCGCCATCAGCGACTACCTGTCTTCCCTGGAGTTGGGTGCCGAAGGCGAGCAGCCCGCGAAAAACCTGTTCCCGGGCCAGAGCAACGGCCGCTTCGTGAAGATCCAGGACCTGCGCTACGGCGAGAACTCGCACCAGCAGGCCGCCTTCTACCGCGACCTCTTCCCCGCCCCCGGCTCGCTGGCCACGGCCAAGCAACTGCAGGGCAAGGAGCTCTCGTACAACAACATCGCCGACGCCGACGCCGCCTGGGAGTGCGTCAAGAGCTTCAGTGAGGTGCCGGCCTGCGTGATCGTGAAGCACGCCAACCCCTGCGGCGTGGCCGTGGGCGCCAGCGTCGCCGAGGCCTACAGCAAGGCCTTCCAGACCGACCCGACCTCGGCCTTCGGCGGCATCATCGCCTTCAACCGCCCGCTGGATAAGGCCGGCGCGGAGCTGGTGGCCAAGCAGTTCGTGGAAGTGCTGATCGCCCCGGGCTTCACGGAAGAAGCCCGCGCCGTGTTCGCCAGCAAGGTCAACACCCGGCTGCTGCACATCGAGCTGCCCCCGGGCGGCGCCACCGCCTGGGACCAGGGCTTGAACCTGATGGACGCCAAGCGCGTGGGTTCCGGGCTGCTGCTGCAGACCGCCGACAACCGCGACTTCGACCCGGCCGGCCTCAAGGTCGTGACCAAGCTGCAGCCTTCCGAGCAGCAGATGCAGGACCTGCTCTTCGCCTGGAAGGTGGCCAAGTTCGTCAAGAGCAACGCCATCGTGTTCTGCGGCAACGGCATGACGCTGGGCGTGGGCGCGGGCCAGATGAGCCGCATCGACAGCGCGCGCATCGCCAGCATCAAGGCCGAGAACGCCAAGCTGACGCTGCAGGGCTCGGCCGTGGCCAGCGACGCCTTCTTCCCGTTCCGTGACGGGCTGGACGTGGTGGTGGACGCGGGCGCGGGCTGCGTGATCCAGCCCGGCGGCAGCGTGCGCGACGACGAGGTGATCGCCGCCGCCGACGAGCGAGGCATCGCCATGGTCTTCACCGGCACGCGCCACTTCCGCCACTGATAGCCTGAAGGCTCATGCGCCGCCGCGCCGGGCCTTCGCCAGAAGGCGCGGCAAGGCGGCGTTTTCACATCTCCCAGACAGGCTTACATGCGCATCCTCGGCATAGACCCCGGCCTGCAGACCACGGGCTTCGGCGTCGTGGAGGCCGACGGCCCGCACCTGGCCTATGTCGCCAGCGGCACGATTCGCACCAAGGACGCCGCGCGCGGCGACCTGCCCGGACGGCTGAAGATCATCTTCGAAGGCGTGCGCGAGGTGCAGGCGCGCTATGCGCCGAGCTGCGCGGCGGTGGAGATCGTCTTCGTCAACGTCAACCCGCAGAGCACGCTGCTGCTGGGCCAGGCCCGCGGCGCGGCGCTGGCGGCGCTGGTGTCCGGGGACCTGCCGGTGTCGGAGTACACGGCGCTGCAGATGAAGAAGGCCATCGTGGGCAACGGCCACGCGAGCAAGGAGCAGGTGCAGCACATGGTGATGCGGCTGCTGGGCCTGCCCGCCCCGCCGGGGCCGGACGCGGCGGACGCACTGGGCATCGCCATCGCCCACGCCCATGCGGGCACCTCGCTGGCGGCCATGGCCCATGCGGGCGGCACGCTGGAGCGGCGCCAGCACGCGCTCTACCGCAAGGGGCGGGCGTACTGAAGGAACGCCCCAGCTTGTGCCGACGGGAAGCGCTTGCAAAGAAGCCTGTAGGAGGCCCGCTTGCGGGCCGAACCGTCGCCCGACTGCAATTCGGCCCGCAAGCGGGCCTCCTACAAGCGCTGCCGGCGCCGTGACTGCCTGCGAACAACCAACGCATCCAGCCTGGGCTGGCTGCCTTCAAGGCGTCCAGAAGTACCGCACCAGGTGGAAGAACACCGGCGCGGCGAAGGTGATGGAGTCCAGCCGGTCCATGTAGCCGCCGTGGCCGGAGATGGCGCTGCCCCAGTCCTTGGCGCCCAGCGAGCGCTTCACGGCCGACATCACCAGGCCGCCGAGCACGCCGCACACCACGATCTGCGCGGCCAGCAGCGCCGCCAGCAGCGGCCCAAAAGGCGTCACGCCGTGCAGCGCCGCGCCCAGCGCCACGGCGGCCAGGCCGCCGCCCATCAGCCCTTCCCAGGTCTTGGACGGGCTCAGCTTGGGCACCAGCTTGTGGCGGCCCAAGAGCTTGCCGAACACGTACTGCAGCACGTCGCTGATCTGCACCGTGAAGGTGAAGAAGAACAGCAGCTCGACCTGCCGGCCTTCGAAGCCGGGAATGTCCAGCATCAGCAGCGCCGGCGCGTGGCTCACGCCGTACACGCAGGCCATGAGCGCGAACACGATGCGGGCGTTGCGCGAGAGGAAATCCTCCGTGTCCTGCGACAGCGCCGAGGCCGACGAGATCAGGCCGAACATGTAGACCGGGATGAAGATGGCAAAGAGCCCGTACCACTGCACGCCCAGCAGCACGTACTGCAGCGGCAGCGCCACGAAGAAGGCCAGGAACATCGCCCAGTAGTCGGTCGGCTTGGTGGGTGTGAGCGTGAGGAACTCGCGCAGCGCCATGAAGGACGAGAAGGCGAACACCACCACCGTGGCCGTGCGCCCAAGCGCCAGCGCCACGAACAGCACGCCCACCATCACCCACCAGGCGCGGATGCGGGCATTGAGGTTGTGCACGGTTTCGCTGCGCCCGCCGGTGCGCGCGTTCAGCACGGCGCCGACCACGGACGCCAGCACCAGGATGGCCAGCAGCAGCGCGCCGGTGTGCAGGAAGTTGGGGCTCAGCGTCGGCATGGCGTTCAGTCCCGGGCCAGCGCGCACACGGCGTCGCGCATGCGTTGCAGAAAACCGTCCTTCTCCTCGGCCGGGCGCAGCGCGTGCGGGGCGCCGAAGTGCACGCGGCACAGCAGCGGCAGCGGCACGGGCGCGCCCTTGGGCCAGGTGCGGTAGAGGTTGTGCAGGTAGGCCGGCACCAGCGCCACGCCGGGGTGGGCCTGCGCCAGGTGGTACAGGCCGGTCTTGAAGGGCACGGGCAGCGGCTGCGTGCCGCGCGTGCCCTCGGGAAAGACGATGAGCGAGTCGCCCGCGGCCAGGGCGTCGTGCAGCGGCTGCAGCGCCTGCGCGCCACCGGCCACGCGGTCGATGAGCACCACGCGCAGCAGCCGCCGCGCGACGTAGCGGCGCGCGGGCGTGGCGTCCCAGTAGTCGGCGCCGGCCACGGGGCGCACCTGCGCGCGCTGGTGCGCCGGCAGCGCGGCCAGCAGGATGAGCGTGTCCAGGTGGCTGCTGTGGTTGGCGAAGACCACGCAGGGCAAGGGCAGCGGCGCGTCGAACGCGGCGCGCCCGCCCACGATCCAGCGCACCAGGGTGAGCAGCGCATCGCGCTGCAGCCGGTACCAGGCGTTCATGGCGCGCTCCCCTGCCCGTTGAGCCCGCGGGCCAGCGCACGCGTGCGCGTGACGCAGGTGAGCACGCTGCCCACGGCGATGGCCGCCACGGCCGCGCGCAGCGGCCAGGGCGCCGCGACGAAAGGCTGCAGCACGCAGGCGGCGGTGAGCAGCGCCATGCGGTGCTGCTTGGCCATGGGGCCGCGGAAGTCGTGGCCCAAGCCGCAGGACGCGCCGAACACGCGCACGTAGGCCGTAAGCGCGGCGGCCAGGGCGCCGAACCAGCCCAGCGCCGGCCAGCCGGCGGCATAGCCCGCGGCCACGATCAGGAGCGAATCGGCGATGCGGTCCGGGAACTCGTTGTAGACGGCGCCCAGCGGCGTCTGCTTGCCGTGCTCCACGGCCACCATGCCGTCGAACAGGTTGCACAGCAGCCGGCCCTGGATGCAGGCCGCCGCGGCCAGCCACCACCCGCCGCCGGCCCACAGCGCCAGCGCGCCGGCCGCGGCAAAGGCGATGCTGAGCACCGAGATCTGGTTGGGGCTCACGCCGCGCGCCGCGATGGCGCGGGCCAGGCGCTGGGCCCAGGCGCTGCCGCGCACGCGCAGCTCGCGCCGGTCGCCGGATGCGGGCGGTGTCATCGTGGGCCGTCTCCCTGTTCTTGTAGGTCAGGCGGCCATCGTAGGCGATGCGCCCGCAACCGCGGCACGAGGTTGCCGCCGCATCGGCGTGCGCGCCACAGCGGTGCGGGCAGCGCCTTGGGCGCCCACCGCCACCCGCTGCGGGCGGCCGCGCCCAACGAAACAAGCGGCCTGGGGCTTATTCCTGCACGAGCGCCTGCACGCCCATGGGCGGCTTCTTGGCCTGGGCCGGCGCGGCCACGGGATAGGGTTCGCCGCCGCCACCGGCGGCCAGGCACGCGGCCAGCACGGCCGACAGCGTGCTGCCCAGCAGGAAGGGCAGCATGGAGGCGGAAGAGGCGCAGGATGCGGCGGAAGGGGCGGGTTGAGGCGTCATGCCGCCAGCATCCGCGCGCAGCCGGCGCGGATGCATCCGGATGAAACGCGGATGAAGCGCCCGCAACGTCCTGCCACAAAGCGGCGGCGCCGGTTGGATGCGTCGTGAACGATTCACGACCGCGCAGCGACGCCGGCTTGGGCGCTACAGCAGCACGGCGAGCCGCTCCAGGGCGATGACGGCGAAGAAGCCCAGGCCGGCCAGCACCGTCCACTTCACGAGGACCAGGCCGCGGCGGCGCCAGCGCACGTCCTTGGTGCCTATGTACATGGCAAAGCACAGCAGCCCGGCCACGAGCAGCAGGCCAAAGACGAGGCGAAAGATCAGCATGTCGGTGCGCGGCGGGGCCAGGCCGGAGGGGGCTTCACCACGCCGAGGCGAGCTGCGCGAAGCCCTGCGGGGCCTGGCGCTCGTCCTGGAAGCTCACGATCTCCCAGGCGCTCTCGTCCGACAGCAGCGCGCGCAGCAGCTTGTTGTTGAGGGCGTGGCCGCTCTTGTAGGCGCTGTAGGCGGCCAGCAGCGGGTGGCCGGCGATGTAGAGATCGCCCATGGCGTCCAGGATCTTGTGCTTGACGAACTCGTCGTCGTAGCGCAGGCCGTCGGCATTGAGCACGCGGGTGTCGTCCACCACGATGGCGTTGTCCATGCTGCCGCCCAGGCTCAGGCCGCGGGCGCGCATGGCGTCCACGTCCTTCGTGAAGCCGAAGGTGCGCGCGCGCGCGATGTCGTGCTGGTAGCGGCCGGAGCCCAGGTCGAACTCCACGCGCTGGCCGGTGGAGTCCACGGCGGGGTGTTTGAACTCGATCTCGAAGCTCAGCCGGTAGCCGTGGTAGGGGTCCAGGCGCGCCCACTTGAGCGCGGCGCCCTCGCCTTCGCGCACCTCCACGGGCTTGCGCACGCGGATGAAGCGCTTGGGCGCGTTCTGCTCCACCACGCCCGCGCTTTGCAGCAGGAAGACGAAGCTGGCGGCCGAGCCGTCGAGGATGGGCACTTCCTCGCCGGTGATGTCGATCTGCAGGTTGTCTATGCCCAGCCCGCAGCAGGCGGACATGACGTGCTCGATGGTGTTGACCTTGGGCGCACCGGGGTCGCCGCCGGGCGAGATGGTGGAGGCCAGCCGCGTGTCGCACACCGCCTGCGCGTTGACGGGGATGTCCACGGGCGCGGGCAGGTCCACGCGGCGGAAGACGATACCGGTGTCCGGCGCGGCCGGACGCAGCGTCAGCTCGACCTTGGTGCCGCCGTGCAGACCCACGCCGACGGCCCGGGTGAGCGACTTGAGGGTGCGTTGCTTGAGCATGGGCGAATTGTCCCCGATGCGCATGGAGCCCACCCTGCTGGGGCCAAGCAAAGAAGCGCAAAGCTGCATGAAGAACGGCAAAGGGCCGGCAGCGCGCGGGACAGCGCGGCGGCAAGGCGCGGCAGGTGCCGCAAACACAAAAGGCCGCCTCGTGGCGGCCCCTGGTGCAGGCGAATATCAGGAGGGCTCAAGCGCGCCGCCTGCCGCTGGCTGGAGGCCGGCGGCGCGGGACGGGCTCAGTCCGCCTGCTTGCGCAGGTAGGCCGGGATCTCGATCTCGTCCATGCCGTTGCTGGCCAGCGCGTCCACCTTGGCCGCGGCGCTGCGGCCGTGGCGCCAGACGCTGGGCACGCTGTAGTCGGCGGTGCCGGCCGGGGTGCCCGGGGCGGCCAGGTTGTTGAGCACGGGCAGGTTGTCGGTGCCGGTGCGCTGGGCGCTGTGCACCACGCTGATGGTGGCGGCGGCGCGCTTGCTGGGGCTCAGGCCCGTGGCGATGACGGTCACGCGCAGCTTGTCGCCCAGGCTCTCGTCATAGGCCGTGCCGTAGATGACGTGGGCGTCGTCGGCGGCGTAGCGGCGGATGGTGTTCATGGCGTTGCGCGACTCGGCCAGCTTGAAGGTGGCCTTGCTGGCGGCGATGAGCACCAGCACGCCGCGCGCGCCGGAGAGGTCGATGCCTTCGAGCAGCGGGCAGGCCACGGCGGCGTCGGCGGCCTTGTTGGCGCGGTCCGGGCCGCTGGCGGTGGCCGTGCCCATCATGGCCTTGCCGGGCTCGCTCATGACGGTCTTGACGTCTTCGAAGTCGACGTTGACCAGGCCGGGGATGTGGATGATGTCGCTGATGCCGCCCACGGCGTTGCGCAGCACGTCGTTGGCTTGGGCGAAAGCCTCGTCCTGGGTCACGTCGTCGCCCAGCGTCTCCAGCAGCTTCTCGTTGAGGACGACGATGAGGCTGTCCACGTTGGCTTCGAGCTCGTTGACGCCGGCGTCGGCCTGCTTCATGCGGCGCGCGCCCTCGAACTCGAAGGGCTTGGTGACCACGCCCACGGTGAGGATGCCCATTTCCTTGGCCGCGCGGGCGATCACGGGCGCGGCACCCGTGCCCGTGCCGCCGCCCATGCCGGCGGTGATGAAGACCATGTGGGCGCCTTCAAGGGTTTCCTTGATGCGCTCCACGGCCTCCTCGGCCGCGGCCTGGCCCTTTTCGGGGCGGCCGCCGGCGCCCAGGCCGCTCAGGCCGAGCTGGATGGTGCGCTGCGCGGCCGAGCGGTTGAGTGCCTGCGCATCGGTGTTGGCGATGATGAACTCCACGCCTTGGACACCCTGGGAGATCATGTGGTCCACGGCGTTGCCGCCGCCTCCACCGACCCCGATCACTCGGATCTGGGTGCCCTGCTCGAATTCCTCGATCATCTCGATAGCCATGGTCTGCACCTCCTGATGTGCAATTGTCCGTAGGTTGACGCTGCCGGGCTGCCTGCCGTCGTACCCAGCGTCAAAAGTTCCCAAGAAACCAGTCGCGTGCTCGACCGAACATGGTCTTCACGCTGCCGGCCTGCGCCGCAGCCTTGATGCCGCGCGCCCTTGCCAGCCGTGCCTCCTCCAGCAAACCCATCACGGTGGCCGACCGGGGGTTGGCCACCATGTCGTGCAGGGCGCCGTGATAGGTCGGCAGCCCCTTGCGAACGGGTTTCAGAAAGATGTCTTCGCCCAACTCCACCATGCCCGGCATCACGGCGCTGCCGCCGGTGATGACGATGCCGCTGGAGAGCAATTCCTCGTAGCCGCTGTCGCGTATGACTTGATGCACCAGCGAAAAAATCTCTTCCACGCGCGGCTCGATCACGCCGGCCAGCGCCTGGCGGCTGAGCATGCGCGGGCCGCGGTCGCCCAGCCCCGGCACCTCGACTTGCTCGGCCGGGTCGGCCAGCATCTGCTTGGCCACGCCGAACTCGACCTTGATCTCCTCGGCGTCCTTGGTCGGCGTGCGCAGCGCCATGGCGATGTCGCTGGTGATGAGGTCGCCCGCGATGGGGATGACGGCGGTGTGGCGTATGGAGCCGCCGGTGAAGATGGCCACGTCGGTGGTGCCCGCGCCGATGTCCACCAGCGCCACGCCCAGGGCGCGCTCGTCCTCGGTGAGCACGGCGGCGCTGGAGGCGCTGGGGTTGAGCATGAGCTGCTCCACTTCCAGCCCGCAGCGGCGCACGCACTTGACGATGTTCTCCGCCGCGCTTTGCGCGCCGGTGACGATGTGCACCTTGACCTCCAGGCGCCCGCCGCTCATGCCGATGGGCTCCTTGACCTCGTGGCCGTCGATGACGAACTCCTGAGGCTCCACCAGCAGCACCTTCTGGTCGTTGGGGATGTTGATGGCCTTGGCCGTCTCCACCACCCGCGCCACGTCCACCGGGGTCACTTCCTTGTCGCGCACGATCACCATGCCGGTGGAGTTCTGCCCGCGGATGTGGCTGCCCGTGATGCCGGTGTAGACGCGGCTGATCT
Source organism: Azohydromonas lata (assembly GCF_034427735.1). Lineage (NCBI taxonomy): Bacteria > Pseudomonadati > Pseudomonadota > Betaproteobacteria > Burkholderiales > Sphaerotilaceae > Azohydromonas > Azohydromonas lata. The sequence goes on along the minus strand of NZ_JAXOJX010000002.1, from coordinate 176,958 downwards.
TGCAGTCGGCCATCATCTCGGCCTCCTTGAGCGCCTGCTGGATGCTTTGCACCGTGGCGTCGATGTTGACGACCACGCCGCGCTTGAGCCCGTGCGAGGAAGCCACGCCCAGCCCCGCCACGCGCAGCTCCCCCCCGGGCAGCACCTCGGCCACCACCGCCATGACTTTGGCGGTGCCGATGTCCAGCCCGACAACCAGATCCTTGTATTCCTTGGCCATTGCTTGCCTGCCTGCCCTTATTTGGTTTTCTTCGCTGACGTCGCGGTCAGCGTGGTCGAGATTCCATGCAGCCGAACCACGTAGCCGTCCTTGTGGCGAAGGTCGGCATACTGCAGCGGCCGGCCGTAGTTGGCCGTGACCTGCGGCAGCGTTCGCACAAAGCGCTCGCCGCGCGCGGCGATGTCCACGTCGGTGCCGCGGCCCAATTCCACGCGCGCACCGCTGACGTCCAGGCCGCTGGCGCCGCCGAGCTCCACGCTCCAGGAGCCGCGCTGGCTGAGCTTGAGCCGCTTGATGCCGCCCAGCGGCTCGAATACCGGCGCCAGCCGCGCCTGCAGCCCGAGCATGCGTGCGGCGCTGTCCTCGGGGCCTTCGAAGATGGGCAACCCCTCGTCCTCGACGTCGCCCACGTTGGCGTCGAAGATTTCGCCCTGCGTGCTCACCAGGCGGTCGCCCTCGTCCTCGTTGCCGGCCCAAATGGCCGCGGCGCGGTGCTCCAGCAGCCGCACCTCCAGCCGGTTGGGGAAGACGCGGTGCAGCACCGCCTGCCGCACCCAGGGCAGCGCCTCGAAAGCCTCGCGCGCGGCCTGCAGGTCCAGCGTGAAGAAGTTGCCCCGCAACTGCGGCACCGCCTCGTTGCGAAGCTGCACGGGGTTGCTGCGTTCGATCTCGCCGTCCACGCTGACCACGCGCAGCGCGAACAGGGGCAAGCGCGAGGCCCACTGGGCCACGGCCGCCAACACCGCCAGCACCACCAGCGCGTAGATCAGGCTGGCCACCGCGTTGGTGAGCCGCACATCGGGCGGCAGCGGGGCCGTTGCACGAGCAGCCATGGTCGTGTGTGCTCCTGCGCCTTCAGCCCCGCGCGCCGCCGTCCAGCGCCGCCTGCGACAGCAGGTGCAGGCAGAGCTGTTCGTAGCTCATGCCTGCGGCGCGGGCCGACATGGGCACCAGGGAATGGCCCGTCATGCCCGGAGAGGTGTTCATCTCCAGCAGAAAGGGCTTGTTGTCACGTGCGCGCAGCATCAGGTCGGCGCGGCCCCAGCCGCGGCAGCCCAGCGCGCGGTAGGCGCGCAGCACGATGCCTTGCACCTCGGCTTCCAGCGCGGGCTCCAGCCCGCTGGGCACGAGGTACTTCACCTCGTCGGTGAAGTACTTGTTGTTGTAGTCGTAGCCCGCGGCCGGCGGGACGATGCGGATGACGGGCAGCGCGCGCGCGGCGTCGCCCTCGCCCAGCACCGGGCAGGTCAGCTCGGCGCCCGCGATGAACTCCTCGCACAGCACCACGGCGTCGTGGCGCGCGGCCAGCTCCACCGCGGCAGCCATCTGCGAGGCCTGCTCCACCTTGGTCATGCCCAGCGAGCTGCCCTCGTGCGGCGGCTTGACGATGAGCGGCAGGCCCAGCTCGGCCACCGCCGCGGCGATGCGCCCGGGGCTGCAGTCCTGGCGGCGCAGCACCACCTGGCGCGGCAGGGGCAGGCCCTCGGCGGCCCACACTCGCTTGGTCATCACCTTGTCCATGGCGATGGCGCTGGCCATCACGCCGGAGCCGGTGTAGGCGATGCCCATGAGCTCCAGCGCGCCCTGCACCGTGCCGTCCTCGCCGTGGCGGCCGTGCAGCGCGATGAAGCAGCGCTTGAAGCCCTCGCTCTTGAGCTCGGCCAAAGGGCGCTCGGCCGGATCGAAGGCCTGGGCGTCCACGCCCTGCGACTGCAGCGCCTGCAGCACGCCGGAGCCCGACATCAGGGAGATGTCGCGCTCGGCCGAGCTGCCACCCATGAGGACGGCGACCTTGCCCAGCGCCTTCACGTCCACGTTCACGTTCGCGTTTGCCATGTCGCGTCTCTTACTCGCTGCGCTGCCCGGCGGGCAGCATCTCGGCCAGGCGGCCCGGCACGGTGCCAATGGAGCCCGCCCCCATGGAGATGACCACGTCGCCCTCGCGCACGAAGTCGGCGATGGCCTGGGGCAGCTCGGCCACGTCGTCCACGAACACCGGGTCGGTCTTGCCCGCCACGCGCAGCGCGCGCGCCAGGCTGCGGCCGTCGGCGGCCACGATGGGGCCCTCGCCCGCGGCGTAGACCTCGGTGAGCAGCACCGCGTCGGCCTGGCCCATGACCTTCACGAAATCCTCGAAGCAGTCGCGCGTGCGGGTGTAGCGGTGCGGCTGGAAGGCCAGCACCAGGCGGCGGCCGGGGAAGGCGCCGCGCGCGGCCGACAGCACCGCGGCCATCTCCACGGGGTGGTGGCCGTAGTCGTCGATGAGCGTGAAGCAGCCCTGCGCGCCCTGCAGCTCGCCGTAGCGCTGGAAGCGCCGGCCCACGCCGCCGAACTTGGCCAGCGCGGCGGCGATGGGGGCGTCGGGGATCTCCAGCTCGGTGGCCACGGCGATGGCCGCCAGCGCGTTGCGCACGTTGTGCTCGCCGGGCAGGTTGAGCGTGATGCGCAGGTCCGGCAGCTTCTCGCCGTTGCGCCGGCGCACGGTGAAGCGCATCTGCCCGCCGGGCAGCGCCTGCACGTCCACGGCCTGCACCTGCACGTCGTCGCCGAAGCCGTAGCTCACGATGGGGCGCGACACCATGGGCATGATGGAGCGCACGCCGGGGTCGTCGCCGCACAGCACGGCCGCGCCGTAGAAGGGCATGCGGTGCAGGAACTCGACGAAGGCGCCCTTGAGCCGCGCGAAGTCGTGGCCGTAGGTGTCCATGTGGTCGGCGTCGATGTTGGTGACGACGCACAGCACGGGACTGAGGTTGAGGAAGGAGGCGTCGCTCTCGTCGGCCTCCACCACGATGTGCTCGCCCTTGCCCAGCGCAGAGTTGGCGCCGGCACTGTTGAGCTTGCCGCCGATGACGAAGGTGGGGTCCAGCCCGGCCTCGGCCAGCACGCTGGTGACCAGCGAGGTGGTGGTGGTCTTGCCGTGGGTGCCGGCGATGGCGATGCCGGCCTTGAGCCGCATGAGCTCGGCCAGCATGGTGGCGCGCGGCACCACGGGGATGCGGCGCGCGCGCGCGGCGATCACCTCGGGGTTGTCGCCGCGCACGGCGGTGGAGGTCACCACGGCCTGGGCGCCCTCGATCTGCGAGGCCTCGTGGCCGGTGAAGACGCGGATGCCCAGCGAGGCCAGGCGGCGCGTGGTGGCGCTGTCGGACTGGTCGGAGCCCGAGACCACGTAGCCCAGGTTGTGCAGGATCTCGGCGATGCCGCTCATCCCGGCGCCGCCTATGCCTACGAAGTGAATGTGCTTGACGGCGTGTTTCATGTCTTGTTGACGAGCTTTTCTATGGTGTCGGCCACGCGCGCGGCGGCGCGCGGGCGGGCCAGCGCGCGGGCCTGGCGGGCCATGTCCAGCAGTTGCGGGCGCTGCAGCGCGGCCAGGCGCTGCGCCAGCGCGGCCGGCGAGAGCTCGGCTTGCGGCAGGTGCACCGCCGCGCCGTGCTGCGCCATGTAGGCGGCGTTGTCGCGCTGGTGCGAAGTGGTGCTGACGATGAGCGGGACGAGGATGCTGGCCACGCCGGCGGCGCACAGCTCGCTCACGGTGACGGCGCCGGCGCGGCACAGCACCACGTCGCAATCGGCCAGGCGCTGCGCCATGTCGTCGATGAAGGGCAGCAGCTCGGCCTGCACGCCGGCCTGGTCATAGGCCGCGCGCACGCTGTCGATGTGGGCCATGCCGGTCTGGTGCGTGACCTGCGGGCGCTGCGCGGGCTGCAGCAGCGCCAGCGCCGCGGGCAGCGTCTCGTTGAGCACCTTGGCGCCCAGGCTGCCGCCCACCACCAGCAGCCGCAGGGGGCCCTGGCGGCCGGCGAAGCGGGCCTCGGGGGCGGGCAGCGCCTCGATCTCGGCGCGCACCGGGTTGCCGGTAACGGTGGCGCGCCTGGTGGCCGTGGCGGCCTGGCCCTCGAAGCCGAAGGCCACGCCGTCGGCCACGGGCAGCAGCGCCTTGTTGCTCAGCAGCAGCGCCGCGTCGGCGTTGACCAGCACCAGCGGCTTGCCCAGCGCCGCGGCCATCATGCCGCCGGGGAAGCACACGTAGCCGCCCATGCCCAGCACCGCGTCGGCACGGCGGCGGCGCAGGATGCCCAGGCACTCGGCGAAGGCCTTCAACAGCCGCATGCCGCCGGTGAGCGTGTGCATCAGGCCCTTGCCGCGCAGCCCGCTGAAGCCGACGCGGTCCAGCGCGATGCCGGAGGGCGGCACCAGCCGGTTCTCCATGCCCGCGGGCGTGCCCAGCCAGCTCACGCTCCAGCCGCGCTGCTGCATCTCGCGCGCCACGGCCAGGCCCGGAATGACGTGGCCGCCCGTGCCGGCGGCCATGATGACGAGGTGGCGGTTCATGTCCGCCCTCCCTTCATGAGCTGCCGGTTCTCCATGTCCACGCGCAACACGATGGCCAGCGCCACCAGGTTCATGAGGATGGCCGAACCGCCGTAGCTCATGAGCGGCAGTGTCAGCCCCTTGGTGGGCAGCAGGCCCAGGTTCACGCCCATGTTGATGAAGGCCTGACCGCCCATCCAGATGCCTATGCCCTGCGTCATGAGGCCGGCGAAGACGCGGTCCAGCGCGATGGCCTGGCGGCCGATGTGAAAGATGCGCCGCGCCAGCCAGAAGAAGGCAAAGATCACCACCGCCACGCCGATGAAGCCCAGCTCCTCGCCCACCACGGCCAGCAGGAAGTCGGTGTGCGCCTCCGGCAGGTAGTGCAGCTTCTCCACGCTGTTGCCCAGGCCCTGGCCCGTGATTTCGCCGCGGCCAATGGCGATGAGCGAGTGCGTGAGCTGGTAGGCCTTGCCCTGCGCGTACTTCTCGTCCCAGGGGTCGAGGTAGGCAAAGATGCGCTGGCGACGGAATTCGCTGAACACGATCATCAGGACGAAGGCGCCCACCAGCACGGCCACGCTCAGGAAGAACATGCGGCCGTTGACGCCGCCCAGGAACAGGATGCCCAGCGCCACCGTGGCGATCACGATGAAGGCGCCCATGTCCGGCTCGGCCAGCAGCAGCACGCCGATGAGGGCCAGCGCCACGGCCATGGGGAGCACCGCCTTGAAGAAACGCTCCTTGATGTCCATCTTGCGCACCATGTAGCTCGCGGCGTACATGGCGATGCCGACCTTGGCCGCCTCGCTGGGCTGGAAGTTCATGATGCCCAGCGGTATCCAGCGCCGCGCGCCGTTGACCGACAGGCCCACGTGCGGAATCAGCACCACGACCAGGCCGAGCAGCGAGGCGATGAAGAGGTAGGGGGCCCACTTCTCCCATTGCGCGATGGGCACCTGCACCACCAGCAGCGCGGCCACGAAGCCGATGCCCAGCGAGGCCAGGTGGCGCACCAGGAAGTAAGTCGGCGTGTAGCGGGCAAAGCGCGGGTTGTCCGGCAGCGCCACGGTGGCCGAATAGACCATCACCAGCCCAAGCGCCAGCAGCCCCACGGTGACCCACAGCAGGCCCTGGTCGAAGCCCGAAAGCCGCGCGGGCTGCGAGGGCCCCGTGCGGACGAAGTCGCGCACGGGCAGCGAGTACGCGCGCGCCGCGGCGCGCGTGGGCACGAGCTTGCGCAGCCACTCGAAGGCTTTCACAGCGATTCCCCTCGCTCGGCCGCCAGCTCGGCCACGGCGTTCACGAACACCTCGGCGCGATGGGCGTAGTTGCGGAACATGTCCAGGCTGGCGCAGGCCGGGCTCAGCAGCACGGCGTCGCCCTCGCGCGCCTGCTGGAAGCACCAGGCGGTGGCGGATTCAAGCGTGTCAAAGCGCTGCATGGGCACGGCGGTGCCGGACAGCGCCTGCTGCAGCGCGGGGGCGTCGCGGCCTATGAGGGCCACGGCGCGCGCGTAGCGGCCCACGGGCGGGGCCAGCGGCGCGAAGTCCTGGCCCTTGCCGTCGCCGCCCAGGATGAGCAGCAGCTTGGCCGGATCGCGGTCGGCGCCCAGGCCGTTGAGCGCGGCCACGGTGGCGCCGACGTTGGTGCCCTTGCTGTCGTCGAAGGCCTCGACACCGCCCACGATGCCCACCGGCTCCACGCGGTGCGGCTCGCCGCGGTACTCGCGCAGCCCGTGCAGCATGGGCCCCATGGGGCAGCCCACGGCGCTGGCCAGCGCCAGCGCGGCCAGGGCATTGGCGGCGTTGTGGCGGCCGCGGATGCGCAGCGCGTCGGCGGGCATGAGGCGCTGCAGGCGGATCTCGGTCTGCTCGTCGCGGCGACGGCGCGGGCCGGGGTCCTCGTCGCCCTGGGCGCGCACCAGCCAGGCCACGCCGCGCTCTTCGACCAGGCCGAAGTCGCCCGCGGCGCGCGGGGCGTCCAGGCCGAAGCGCACCACGCGGCGCGAGACCACGCGCGGGCGCCCACCGCGCACGGCGGCCTTGACCACGGTGGGCGCCGGCACCATGGCTTCCACGGCCGGGTCGTCGCGGTTGACCACCATCACCGCCTCGCGGCCGTAAATGGCGGCCTTGGCGCGGGCGTAGGCGGCCATGTCGCCATGCCAGTCCAGGTGGTCCTGGGTGACGTTGAGCACCACGGCGGCATCCGGCTCGAAGCCCTGCACGCCATCGAGCTGGAAGCTGGAGAGCTCCAGCACCCAGGCGTCGGGCAGATGCGAGAACACGGGCGCTGGCGGGGGCGCCGGCGGCAGGTTCACGCCGTCGGCGGCCCCGGCCGCGACCGGCGCAACGGCGTTGGCGCCTTCAGCCACCTCGGTCTCGGCCGGGATGGCCTCGGCGCCCTCTTCCGTTTCCGGCACCGGCGGCTTCGGAAAAATTTCCTGCGCCAGCGCCTGGGCCAGCGTGTCCAGCAGCGTTGGGCCGATGTTGCCGGCGGTAGCCACGCGCATGTCGCAGCGGCGCAGCAGCAGCGAGGTCAGCGAGGTGACCGTGGTCTTGCCGTTGGTGCCGGTGATGGCCAGCACGCGCGGCGCATAGCCGTCGCGCTCCTTGAGCGCGGCCAGCGCGCGGGCGAACAGGCCCAGCTCGCCCTCGATGCGCACGCCCATGGCGCGCGCGGCGCTGAGCAGCGGCTCGATGCGCTCGTCGTGCGGCGACAGGCCCGGGCTCTTGAGCAGCAGTTGCAGCCCCTGCAGTTGCGACAGTGCCAGCTCGCCGCTGAACACCGGCACGGCGGGCCACTGCGCCTTGAGCGCCGCGGCCTGCGGCGGCTGCGCGCGCGAGTCCCACACCCGCACCTGCGCGCCGTGCGCGGCGCACCAGCGCGCCATGGCCAGGCCCGAGTCGCCCAAGCCCAGCACCAGCACCTGCTGGCCCTGCAGCGAAGTCATGGGCGCCGTGGCCGCGGCAGTGGGGGAAGCCAGGGTGGAAGCGGTGGAGGAGCTCATGGCCGGTTTCTCAGCGCAGCTTCAGCGTGGCCAGGCCCAGCAGGCACAGCAGCATGGTGATGATCCAGAAGCGGATGACGACCTGCGTCTCCTTCCACCCGGATTTTTCGAAGTGGTGGTGCAGCGGCGCCATGAGGAAGATGCGCCGCCCAACGCCGAAGCGCTTCTTGGTGTACTTGAACCAGCTCACCTGGGCCATGACCGACAGCGCCTCCACCACGAACACGCCGCCCATGACCGCCAGCACGATTTCCTGGCGCGTGATCACGGCGATGGTGCCCAGCGCGCCGCCCAGCGCCAGTGCGCCCACGTCGCCCATGAACACCTCGGCCGGATGCGCGTTGAACCACAGGAAGGCCAGCCCCGCCCCGGCCATGGCCGAGGTGAACACCAGCAGCTCGCCCGCGCCCGGGATGTAGGGGAACAGCAGGTAGCGGCTGTACACCGCGCTGCCCGTGACGTAGGCGAACACGCCCAGCGAGGCGCCCACCATCACCACCGGCATGATGGCCAGCCCGTCCAGCCCGTCGGTGAGGTTGACCGCGTTGGAGCTGCCCACGATGACCACGTAGGTCAGCGCGATGAAGCCGAACACGCCCAGCGGATAGCTCACCGTCTTGAAGAAGGGGACGATCAGGTCCGCCTTGGGCGGCAGCGAGTTGGAGAAGCCGCTGGCCACCCAGCGCATGAACAGCTCGATCACGCGCATGGCCGACACTTCGCTCACGCTGAAGGCCAGGTAGATGGCTGCGACCAGGCCGATGAGCGACTGCCAGAAGTACTTCTCGCGCGAGCGCATGCCTTCCGGGTTCTTGTGCACGACCTTGCGCCAGTCGTCGACCCAGCCGATGGCGCCGAAGCCGAAGGTGACGATCATCACGATCCACACAAAGCGGTTGGCCCAGTCGAACCACAGCAGCGTGGACACGGCGATGCCGATGAGGATGAGCACGCCGCCCATGGTGGGCGTGCCGCTCTTGACCATGTGCGCCGCGACGCCGTACTCGCGTATGGGCTGGCCGATCTTGAGCTCGGCGAGCTTGCGGATGACCAGCGGGCCAAAGCCGATGCCGATGAGCAGCGCGGTCATGGCGGCCATGAGCGCGCGCAGCGTCAAATACTGGAACACGCGCAGGAATCCCAGGGCCTCCGGGAAGCGCTCGGCCAGCCATTGCGTCAGCAGGAGCAGCATCAGCGCACCTCCCCGAGCAACGGGAGCACGCGCTCCATGCGCATGAAGCGCGAGCCCTTGACCAGCACGGACGGCACCTGCGGCAGCGCCGGCACGGCGTCCAGCAGCGCCTCGGTCGAGGCGAAGTGCCGCGCCCCGGCGCCATAGGCCTGGGCCGCGTGCGCGCACAGCGTGCCCGCGCACCAGAAGTGCTCGATGCCGCGTTGCGCGGCCAGCGCGCCGACCTCGGCATGGAAGGCCGGGCCCTGGTCGCCGACCTCGCCCATGTCGCCCAGCAGCAGCGCCCGCGGCGCGGGCAGCGCCGCCAGCAGCTCGATGGCCGCGCGCACGGAGTCGGGGTTGGCGTTGTAGCTGTCGTCCACCAGCGTGCACTCGGCGCCGCCGCGCAGCAGCTTCTTGAGCTGCGAGCGGCCGGCCACGGGCTGGAAGGCTTCAAGGCCCTGTACCACGGCCGCCAGCGGGGCGCCCGCGGCCAGCGCGCAGGCGGCGGCGGCCAGCGCATTGCGCACGTTGTGCTCGCCGGGCATGCGCAGCGCCAGCCGCGCCGAGCCCATGGGCGTGTCCAGCGCCAGCGACCAGTGGTCCGCGACCCACTGCGCCTGGCCGCGGACTTCGCCGCCGGGGCCAAAGCGCAGCACGCGGCGCGCGCCGGCCAGCTCGGCCCACAGCGGCGTGAAGGCGTCGTCGGCCGGGAAGACGGCGCAGCCGCCGGCGCCCAGCGCCTCGATCACGCTGCCGTTCTCGCGCGCCACGGCCTCCACCGAGGCCATGAATTCCTGGTGCTCGCGCTGCGCGTTGTTGACCAGCGCCACCGTGGGCCGCACCAGGCGGGCCAGCTCGGCGATCTCGCCGGGATGGTTCATGCCCAGCTCGACCACCGCGGCGCGGTGCTCAGGCCGCAGGCGCAGCAGCGTCAGCGGCACGCCGATGTGGTTGTTGAAGTTGCCGGCCGTGCCCAGCGCCGCGTCGCCTTGCCAGGCGCGCAGGATGGAGGCCGTCATCTGCGTGACGGTGGTCTTGCCGTTGCTGCCCGTGACGGCGACGAGCGGCAGCGCCTCGAAGCGCGCGCGCCAGGCGGCCGACAGCGCCTGCAGCGCGGTCAGCGTGTCCGGCACCAGCAGGCCTGGCAGCGCGGCCGGGTCCAGGGCGCGCTCGGCGATGGCGGCGGCGGCACCGGCGGCCTGCGCGGCCGCCAGGTGGTCATGCCCGTCGAAGCGCTCGCCGCGCAGGGCGACGAACAGGTCGCCCGGCTGCAGCGTGCGGGTGTCGGTGTGCACGCGCGCGATCACGGTGTCCGGCGCACCCACCAGGGTGGCGCCGGGCAGCAGCGACTGCGCCTCGCGCAGCGTCAGCATGCTCATGCGCGCCTCCCATGAAAGCCGGGAAGCGCAGAACGGCAGCCCAAGAGGCGAGCTGCCGAAGTCGAAGGGTGATTCGTCTGGTAAGTCATGGCTGCGCCTGTCGCGTCCGCAACGCGTCGAGCGCCTCGTCGATATCGGAGAAGGGCAGCTTCCGGCCGCCGATGTCCTGGTAGTCCTCGTGTCCCTTGCCGGCGATGAGCAACACGTCGGCAGGTGCTGCCGAGCGCACCGCGTCGAGAATGGCCTCACGGCGGTCCTCGATGACCTTGGCGCGGGCGCCGTGCGGCAACCCGGCCACGATCTGCGCCAGGATGGCGCCCGGTGACTCGGACCGCGGATTGTCGCTCGTCAAAACGACATCATCTGCAAGCTGTTGTGCAATCGCGCCCATCAAGGGGCGCTTGGTGGCGTCGCGATCGCCGCCGCAACCGAACACGCAGCACAGCCGCCCGCCCCGCGCGCTCGCCAGCGGGCGCAGCGCCGCCAGCGCCTTCTCCAGCGCGTCGGGCGTGTGGGCGTAGTCCACCACCACTTCCGGGCCGGCCTCGCCTGTGCCCAGGCGCAGCTGCTGCATGCGGCCCGGCACGGGCGTGAGCAGCGGCACCACCTCGGCCGCCTGCCGCGCCGGCACGCCCAGCGCGCGCAGGCCGCCCAACACCGCGAGCAGGTTGCTGGCGTTGTAGTCGCCGATGAGGCGGCTGCGCACGGGCAGCGCCGCGCCGTCGCCCTCCTCCACCATCTCGAAGGCCAGGCCACCGGCCTCGTAGCGCAGGTCCTGCGCGCGCAGCCGCGCGGGGCCGCGCGTCGAGTAGGTCCACAGCGCCAGGCCGCTGCCGGCGAGCTCGCGCGCCAGCGCCTGGCCCTGCGCGTCATCGACGTTGACGACGGCCGCGCGCAGCCCCGGCCAGTCGAAGAGCATGCGCTTGGCGGCCCAGTACGACGCCATGGAGCCGTGGAAGTCCAGGTGGTCGCGCGTGAAGTTGGTGAACAGCGCCACCGTGATGCGCGCGCCGGCCAGGCGCTGCTCGATCAGGCCGATGGACGAGGCCTCCAGCGCGCAGGCCTTGAAGCCCTCGTCCACGAAGCGGCGCAGCCCGGCATGCAAGCTCACCGGGTCCGGCGTGGTCAGCCCGGTGAACTCGATGCGCGCGTCTTCCTGCGTGCCCGCGCGCGGCGGCTCGCCGATGCCCAGCGTGCCCACCAGGCCGCAGCGCCGCTGCAGCGCGGTGAGGGCCTGCGCGGTCCACCAGCTCGTGGAGGTCTTGCCGTTGGTGCCGGTGGCGGCCACCAGGTCCAGCGCCTGGCTGGGCGAGCCGAAGAAGCGGTCGGCCACCACGCCGGCGGCGGTCTTGAGCCCGGGGACGGCGGCGATGCGCTCGTCGTCGAAGCCGAAAGCCTCCACGCCCTCGCTGGCCACCAGGCAGGCCGCCGCGCCGGCCTGCAGCGCGCCGGCCACGAAGCGGCGCGCGTCGTGCGCCGCGCCGGGCCAGGCCATGAAGGCGTCGCCCGCGCGCACCAGGCGGCTGTCGCTGCGCAGCGTGCCCGTCACGCGCGCGCGCAACCACTGCGCGGCGGCGTCGGCGTCGTCAAAGCGGGTCAGTGCCACGAGGCCTCCCGGCACGCCGCGGTCGCCGCCGGCTTGCTGCAGTTGATCGCGGGCGCCCCGGCCCGTTGCATGGTCACCGCACCCATCAGAAGCTCTCCGGCTCGGCCGGCACGGCCTTGGTGACGATCTGCGTCTTGACGTCGAGGTCGGGCTCCACGCCCTTGAGGCGCAGCGTCTGCTGCACCACCTGGCTGAACACGGGGCCGGCCACGGCACCGCCGAAGTACTGGCCGTTGGTGGGCTCGTCCACCATCACGGCCACGATCACGCGCGGCTTGTCCACCGGCGCCAGGCCCACGAACCAGGAGCGGTACTTGTTGCTCGCGTAACCGCGGCCTTCCTGCTTGTGCGCCGTGCCGCTCTTGCCGCCGGTGGAGTAGCCGATGACCTGCGCCTGCGGCGCGGTGCCGCCGGGGGCGGTGACGAGCTGCAGCATCTTGCGCACCTGCTGCGCGGTCTGCACCTTGAACACGCGCGTGCCCGGCTGCGGCGCGTCCTGCTTGAACATGGACACGGGAATGACCTCGCCGTCGCGCGCAAACGCCGTGTAGGCCTGCGCGATCTGCAGCAGCGAGGCCGAGAGGCCGTAGCCGTAGGCCATGGTGGCCTGCTCGATGGGCTTCCAGCTCTTCCAGGGGCGCAGCCGCCCGGTGACGGCGCCGGGGAACTTGAGCTGCGGCTTCTGGCCGAAGCCCACGCTGGAGTACAGCTCCCACATCTCCTTGGGCGGCATCTGCATGGCCAGCCGCGCCGAGCCGATGTTGCTGGACTTCTGTATCACCTCGGAGACGGTGAGCACGGGGTGCGGGTGCGCGTCGCGTATGGCGGTGCCGCTCACCACCAGGGTGCCCGGGCCGGTGACCACGGGCGTGTCGGGGCGCACGCGGCCGGTCTCCAGCGACTGGCCGATGATGAAGGGCTTCATCGTCGAGCCGGGCTCGAAGGTGTCGGTGAGCGCGCGGTTGCGCAACTGGTTGCCGGTGAGCTTGCTGCGGTCGCCCGGGTCGTAGCTGGGGTAGTTGGCCAGCGCCAGCACCTCGCCGGTCTGCACGTCGATGACCACCACGCTGCCGGCCTTGGCCTTGTTGTCCACCACGGCGTCGCGGATGCGCTGGTAGGCGAAGAACTGCACCTTGGCGTCTATGGACAGCGCAATGTCGCGGCCGTTGACGGGGTCGAGCTGCTGGCCCACGTCCTCGATGACGCGGCCCAGCCGGTCCTTGACCACCTCGCGCGAGCCGTTCTTGCCCTGCAGCTCGCGCTGGAAGGCCAGCTCTATGCCCTCCTGCCCGGTCTGCTCCATGCCGGTGAAGCCCACCACGTGCGCGGCGGCCTCGCCCTCGGGGTAGCGGCGCTTGAACTCCGAGACCTGGTGCACGCCCTTGAGGTTGAGCGCCTTGATCTGCTCCCAGGTCTCGTCGTCGAGCTGGCGGCGCAGCCACACGAAGTTGTTGTTCTCGGCCAGGCGCTTGTCCAGGTCGGACACGCCCATGCCCAGCAGCTTGGCCAGTTGGGCCTTCTGCGCGGGGCTGGCCTCGAAGTCCTTGGGGATGGCCCACACGGAGGGCGCGGCCACGCTGGTGGCCAGCAACGCGCCGTTGCGGTCCAGGATGCGGCCGCGGCTGGCGGGCATCTGCAGCGTGTGGACGTAGCGCTTCTCGCCCTGCTGCTGGAAGAAGTCGGTGCCGATGATCTGCACGTAGGCCGCGCGCGCCAGCAGCGCGGTGAAGCCCACGCCCACCAGCGCCACCAGGAAGCGCGAGCGCCACGGCGGCGTCTTGGAGGCCAGCAGCGGGCTGGTGGCGTAGTTGACGCTGCGCACGCTCACGGCGGCGCCGCGCGGGCCCGGACGCAATGCGCTCATCGCTGCGCCTCCGACGCGGCGGCGTCCACGTAGAAGGTCACCGCCGGCGTGGCGGTGCGCATGGCCAGGCGCTCGCGCGCGAGCTTCTCCACGCGGCCGGACGTGGCCTGCAGCTCGCGCTCGGCCTGCAGCCGCTTGAAGTCGCGCTCCAGCAGCCGCTGGTCGCTGCGGGCACGGTCCAGCGCGGTGTAGAGCTGCCGGCCCTCGTAGGCCGTCTTCACCAGGAACATGCAGCTGCCCACCAGCACGGCCAGCAGCAGGAAGTTCAGCCGCGTCATCGCCCCCTCCCCGCGGACTGCGCCGCGCGCGCGCCGCGCGCGGCACCGGCAGGCTGCAGCGGCGCGCCGGCGTCATAGGGCACGTCGGTGCGCTCGGCCACGCGCAGCACGGCCGAACGCGAGCGCGGATTGGCCGCCACCTCGGCCTCGGAGGGCCGGATGCGCTGCACCGCGCACAGCCGCGAAGGCGTGGGCGGCGCAAACGGGGCGCGGCGGTCCACCTCGGCACGGCTTTCGCGCGCCATGAAGGTCTTGACGATGCGGTCTTCCAGCGAATGGAAGCTGATCACCGCCAGCCGCCCGCCCGGGGCCAGCAGCGCCAGCGCCGCGCTCAGGCCCTGCTCCAGCTCCTGGAGCTCGCCGTTGACGTGAATCCGAAGAGCTTGAAAGGTGCGTGTGGCGGGGTCCTGCCCCGGCTCGCGGGTCTTGACCGCACGAGCCACGAGGTCGGACAGCTCGGAGGTGCGCTGCACGGGCTGGCCGCTTTCCCGGCGAGCCACAAGCGCCTTTGCAATCTGGAGAGCAAACCGTTCTTCGCCATAGTCGCGGATCACCTGTGCAATCTGGCGCTCGTCGGCGCGCGCAAGGAAGTCGGCCGCGCTCTCGCCGCGCGTGGGGTCCATGCGCATGTCAAGCGGGCCGTCGAAGCGGAAGCTGAAGCCGCGCTCCGGCGTGTCGATCTGCGGCGAGGACACGCCGATGTCCAGCAGCACGCCGTCCACGCGCGGCACGCCCAGCGCCGCCAGCACCTCGCCCATCGCGCCGAAGTTGGCGTGGTGTATGGAAAAGCGCGGGTCGGCTATGGCGGTGTCGCCACGGGTGGCCGCGGCCAGCGCCTCGGGGTCGCGGTCCAGCGCAATGAGCCGGGCGCCCGCGCCCAGCCGCTGCAGCAGCAGCCTCGAGTGACCACCACGGCCAAACGTGCCGTCCACGTAAATGCCGTCGGCCGCGCCCAGCACGGCATCGACGGTTTCATGCAGCAGCACCGTTTGGTGCTGCCCGGGAAGAGAAGAGCGCATCACGCGACAAAATCCTGGATCGCCGCCGGCATTTCAGAGCCCATGACCTGCGCCTCGTGCGCCGCAAGGCGCGCGCGGTCCCACAGCTCCAGACGCGAGCCCATGCCGATGAGCATCACGTCACGCACCAGCCCGGCGGCCTCGCGCAGCTCCGGCGCCACGAGTACCCGCGAGGCGCCATCCATGTCCACGTCCAGCGCGTTGCCCAGGAACACACGACGCCACCCGTCAGCCGCCATCGGCAACTGCAGCAACTTGTCGCGGAACTGTTCCCACGCCTGGCGCGGAAACATGAGCAGGCAACCCGCCGGACTCTTGGTGAGGGTCAGCTGGCCGCCTGACAGGTTCATCAATGCGTCGCGATGACGTGCGGGAACAGTAAGGCGCCCCTTACCGTCCAGCGTCAGCGCCGCAGGACCCTGGAAGACATGACCAACCACAACACCCCACTTCCAACCACTTTTCCCCACTGTACCGGACTGGCACACCCCGGTCAACTTTGTCGGCCGAAAAAATTCAATGAAATCAATAAGTTAGACGTGGAAGTGAATCTCGTTTGAGAGTAAAAAAGTGCTGCAGAAATAAGGACTTGCGCCCCCCAATGAAAGTGAATGCTGAGCTGCCGGTGGGGTTTTGAGCCCAAAGGGGGCCTTTCGACAGTTCACGTTCCGGCCACAAGGTCAGGAACAGGGCTTGCCGCCTGCTGGAAGACGACTGCCTTCAGGAGGAAACCATGACAGACGCCCACAACCGCGAGCAGGAGGCCAAGCGCCTGGAAGGCCAGGGCCGGCAGGCCGAGGACAAGGTGCCCACCTACCAGGAGCTGCTGGACGAGGCGGTGGACGAGACCTTCCCCGCCAGCGACCCCATTTCGCCCAGCGCGGCCATGCATGCCGACCGCAAGATCGCCACCGGCAAGGACAGCCACGACTGGACGCTGCAGCCCGGGGCACACACGCCGCCCAAGGCCGAGGACGGGGACAAGAACGACCCGCCAGCCGCCGACAAGCGCTGAGCCCGGCTCGGGGGCGGCGACTGTAGCCGCTCGCGCGGCCCGTGTCCGCCGCCCTGTTCCCTTTGTCTTCAGCGCCAGCGCTCGGCCGGCACGGTGAAATTGAAACGCTCGCCCGGCCGCAGCACCTGCACCTTGTCCTGCAGCCCGGCGGCGCGCGCCGCGGCGAGGAAGTCCTCCAGCGAAGACTTGAAGACCGGGTAGTCGTCGTTGTGTATGGGAATGGCGCGCTTGGGCTCAATGAGCTGCAGGGCCTGCACGCCCTGCTGCGCGTCCATGGTCAGCAGCACGCCGAACAGCCGCGTGCCCCCCAGGTGCAGCAACGCCAAGTCGATGTCCGGGTAGCGCTTGGGAATCTCGGCCAGCTCGTCATAAACCAGCGTGTCGCCGCTGATGTAGAGCCGCCAGGCCGGCGTGCCCCCTGGGGCCAGCAGCTCCACCAGGCTGCCCATGGTTTGCGGCAGGGCCGCGTGCACCACCGGTGGCCCATGGCGCGCTGGCATGGCGGTGATGCGCAGCCGCGCCGCGCCCTTCTCCAGCTCTATGGCCTGCCAGGTCGCCAGCCCGTGCAGCGATCTGAAACCCCGCTCCGCCAGCTGGCGCACCGCGTGCGGCGTGCTGATGACGGGCAGCAGCTTGTCGAGCCTGCGCTCGGCCACCTCGTCGAAATGGTCGCCGTGGTAGTGCGACAGCAGCACCGCATCCAGCGGCGGCAGTTGCTCCACGTCCATGGCCGGATCGGTCAGCCGCGGCGAGTGGATGCCGTAACCCAGGTGCGCATGCTCGCCCTTGTGCAGGAAGTTGGGGTCGGTCAGCAGCGTGAAAGGGCCGACGCGCAGCACCACCGTGGCCGTGCCGATGAACTGCACCGAGCCGCCGGGCACGCCGCCCGGCGCCGCGTCAACCGGCGCGGGCAGCGGCAATTTCAAAAGGGGCAGGCTTTCCTGCTGCTGTGGCCGCGGCTGCGCACGCAGCAGCGGGCTGGCCGCGCTCAACAGCAAGCCGCCGGCGGCGCGCAGCAGGGCTCGGCGCCGGCGCTGCAGGGCCCTGCGTACTTCTTCCATGTGGGCAGCGCGTGCAAGCGCCATTCCCAGTCTGCGACCTTGGGTGGGGAATGGCGCTTGCCGACACGGCTGTCGCCAACCACGTCGAGGAGACTGACCCATGAACACCACGTCCTCCAGCGATTCCAGCGGCAACCAGCGCGAGGCGCCCGCCTCCACCGGCGACCGCGCCCCCATGAACCCCGGCGACCAAGCCCCGCCCGGGACGCCCGGCACCGGCGAGGACGTCTGCCCGCGCTGCGGCGGCAGCGGCCGGCTCGGCGCCAGTGACTGTCCGGAGTGCGGCGGCAGCGGCAAGGTCAACGTCGGCATAGGCGGCGCCTGAGCCGCGGGCGCGGCAAGGCCGGCAGGCCCATGGACGACGTCGAATCCCCGTTCGACTGCGACGCCGCCGTCATAGGCGGCGGCCCGGGCGGGCTCACCGGGGCCATCTACCTGGCCCGCTTCAAGCGCAGCGTGCACGTGCTGGACGCCGGCCACAGCCGCGCCGCCAGGATCCCGCGCAGCCACAACATGCCCGGCTACCCGCAGGGCGTGGCGGGCACGGCGCTCATCGAAGCCATGCGCGAGCAGGCGCGGCGCTACGGAGCCGTGCTGGAAACCGCCTGCGTGCACCGCCTGCAGCGCGTGGACGGCGGTTTTGCCTTGCACTTCACCGGCGGGCGCGAGCCGCTGCGCTGCCGCCAGGTGCTGCTGGCCACGGGCGTGAGCGACAACGAGCCCGCCATGCCGCACCTGGCGCAGGCGCTGCGCGAAGGCACGCTGCGCTACTGCCCGGTGTGCGACGGCTTCGAGGTGATAGGCCACTCGGTGGGCGTGCTCACCGACCGCTGCGCCGGCGTGCGCGAGGCGCTGTACCTGCGCCACTTCAGCGAGCACGTGACGCTGTACTTCACCCAGCGCGTGGACGTGGCGACCGAGGACCGCCGGCGCCTGGCCGCCGCCGGCATCGCGCTGCAGGCCGCCCCCGTGCGCGCCCTGCGCCTGCGCGAAGGCGGCGGCGTGCTCATAGAGCACGAGGACGGCACCGACGAGCGCGACTCGCTCTACGCTGCGCTGGGCCTGCGCGTGCACTCCACGCTGGCCACGGCGCTGGGCGCCGACCATGACGAGGACGGCTACCTCCTCACCGACGCCCGCCAGCGCACCAGCATCGAGGGCCTGTACGCCGCCGGCGATGTGGCGCAAAGCCTCAACCAGATCACGGTGGCCGCGGGCGGCGCGGCCATCGCCGCCTCGGCCATGCACCGCGCACTGGGCCTGCCCGGCTGAAGCACGGGCACGGCGGTTGCCGAATGGCTCTGCCAAGCCGTGGCAAGCGTGCCGCGCGCAGCCGGGCCGGTCCAGGTCCTGTCCATGGAGCCAGGAGCCGACGCTGCCGGACGTCACGCGCCGCCCTGCGCCTGCCGCTGCCTCCGCTGCCCGGCTTGGCCCTGATTCGACGCCGGCGGCACCCAAAGCGGCTGCCGCAGCCCAACGCTTGAACCACCCGGGAACGACCACCTTGGAACAGAAATGGCCTGAAGTGCTGTGGATAGTCCGACACGGCCAGAGCGCCGGCAACGTGGCGCGCGACCACGCCGAATCCGCCGGGCTGCCGCTCATAGACATCGCCGAGCGCGACGTGGACGTGCCGCTGTCCGACCTGGGCCGCCAGCAGGCACAGGCGTTGGGCGACTGGTTCAAGGCGCTGCCCATGGAGCAGCGGCCCAACGTCGTCCTGTGCTCGCCCTACGTGCGCGCACGGCAGACGGCGCAACTGGTGCTGGAGGCCGCGGGCGTGGACCGCGAGGACGTGAGCTGGGTGGTGGACGAGCGGCTGCGCGAGAAGGAGTTCGGCCTGCTGGACCGCCTCACCCGCCACGGCATACGGCTGAAGTACCCCGAGCTCAGCGAGCAGCGCCGCCATGTCGGCAAGTTCTACTTCCGCCCGCCTGGGGGCGAGAGCTGGTGCGACGTCATCCTGCGCCTGCGCAGCCTGCTGGAGACGGTGGTGCGCGAGTACCGGCGCGAGCGCGTGCTCGTCGTGGCGCACCAGGTGGTGGTGAACTGCCTGCGCTACCTGCTGGAGCGCATGGACGAGGCGCAAATCCTGGACGTGGACCGCCAGGCCGACGTGCCCAACTGCGGCCTCACCCGTTACGCCTTCGATCCCACCCTGGGCCGCAACGGCCGCCTGGTGCTGCGCGAACTCAACTTCGTCTCGCCGCTGCGCCAGGCCGGCGCCCCCGTCACCGCCGAGCCGGACGTGCCGGCCGCACCCAAGTCCTAGCCCTGGTCTTGCCGGCCTCAAGGCGCCGCCCGCTTGCGCCGGCCGGCAGCGAAATTGCCGCTACCCGTCATTCCCGTTACAGACTCACGAGGCTTGATGGACCTGATCCCTGTTGACGACGACCTGCTGCGCGGCTGGCCCCTGGCGAAACCTTCGCCGCAGGGCGACAAGGAGGAGCGCGGCCGCACCGTGGTGGTGGGCGGCAGCGCCGAGATTCCGGGCGCGGCGCTGCTGGCCGGCACCGCCGCGTTGCGCGCGGGCGCGGGCAAGCTGACCGTGGTCACCGTGCAGCGCATGGCGCTGGCCATGGCGATGGCGCTGCCGGAGGCGCGCGTCATCGGCTTGCCTGAGACCGCGGGCGGCGGCCTGGACGCCTCGGGGGCGCAGTTGCTGGCGCCCATGGTGCCTCACACCAACGCCCTGCTCTACGGCCCGGGCCTGCAGGACGAGGCCGCTGCCCCGATGTTCGTGCAGACCTTGCTGCAGCACTTGCCGCCCACGTTGCCGCTGCTGCTGGACGCGCTGGGCCTGTGCGCGGCGCCGCACGTTGGGCAGCGCGAAGGAGGCCTGTTGATCACGCCGCATGCGGGCGAGATGGCCAAGCTCTGCGGCGAGTCCAAGGCCGACGTGCAGTCCGACCCCGCCCAATGCGCCATGGACACCGCGCAGCGCCTGCACGCCGTGGTGGTGCTCAAGGGCGCGACCACGCACATCGCCGTGCCGGACGGCCGCCTCTGGCGCCACGAGGGCGGCAATCCCGGCCTGGCCACCTCGGGGTCGGGCGACATCCTGGCCGGGCTCATCGCCGGGCTGGTGGCGCGCGGAACGCCCCTGGAGCAGGCGGCGGTGTGGGGCGTGGCGCTGCACGCGCGCGCGGGCGAGCAGCTCGCCGCGCGCATGGGCGGCCTGGGCTTTCTTGCGCGCGAGCTCTCGGCGGAGATTCCGCACCTCATGGACACGGGCACCTGAGGCCGCGCCGGAGCGCGCCGGGGTTTGGAGGCCGCTGCCGCGGCCTAGCGCACGCGCGCCATGCGCGCGTGCCTTGAATATGTTGTGAAGCAAGCCGATGGGCCGGATTCTGTGCAGCCGTGGCGCCCTTGCGGGCGCCGCGGCCGTGACCGCCATTCCTCTGGGCCGTGGATCGCTCGCACGGCTCGATGCCACCTACCCGCCGGCTCCGCGGAGCCACATCATCGCCGGCCTATTTGGTGTTGCTGCGCGTAGAGATTGCCCGTTTCACCCCGCGGGCCTTGCGGCTCGCGGACTCGTCTCTGTTGCTCTGATCCTCACCTCGCGGTGGACAGCCGTTAGCTGCTACGCTGCCCTGTGCAGTCCGGACCTTCCTCCAGTGCCGCCTTGCGGCGTGGTGCACCAGCGGCGGTCTGGCCTGCTTCACACCGACATTATCGCCGCATCAAGAACGGAGCTCCTACAGTGAAGGCCAACAACATCCTCGACACCATTGGCGCCACGCCGCACATCCGCATGCAGCGCCTCTTCGGCGACGCGGAAGTCTGGATCAAGTCCGAGCGCAGCAACCCCGGCGGCTCGGTCAAGGACCGCATCGCGCTGGCCATGGTCGAGGCGGCCGAGCGCGACGGGCTGCTCAAGCCCGGCGGCACCATCATCGAGCCCACGTCCGGCAACACCGGCATCGGCCTGGCCATGGTGGCGGCGGTCAAGGGCTACCAGCTGGTTCTGGTGATGCCCGACAGCATGAGCGTGGAGCGCCGCCGCCTGATGCTGGCCTATGGCGCCAAGTTCGAGCTCACGCCGCGCGAAAAGGGCATGAAGGGCTCCATCGCCCGCGCGCAGGAGCTGGTGGCCGCCACGCCCGGGAGCTGGATGCCGCAGCAGTTCGAGAACCCGGCCAACATCGACGTGCACGTGCGCACCACGGCGCAGGAAATCCTGGCCGACTTCCCCGAGGGCCTGGACGTGCTCATCACCGGCGTGGGCACGGGCGGCCACATCAGCGGCTGCGCGCAGGTGCTCAAGGCCCAGTGGCCCAAGCTGAAAGTGTTCGCGGTGGAGCCCAGCGCCTCGCCGGTGATCAGCGGCGGCCAGCCCTCGCCCCATCCCATCCAGGGCATTGGCGCGGGCTTCATCCCGGCCAACCTCAAGACCGAGCTGCTGGACGGCGTGATCCAGGTCGAGGCCGAGGCCGCGCGCGAGATGGCGCGCCGCTGCGCCCGCGAGGAAGGCATGCTGGTGGGCATCTCCAGCGGCGCCACGCTCAGCGCCATCGCGCAAAAGCTGCCTGAGCTGCCCGCGGGCAGCCGCGTGCTGGGGTTCAATTACGACACCGGCGAGCGCTACCTCTCCATCGAAGGCTTCCTGCCCACGGAGTGACGCTGCGCCCGCCCCGGCCCGCACGCGACCGGGGCGGCTTTCCCAACCCCCTCTCCGCCACGCCAAGCCGCCCTTGAAGACCACGCCACTCTTGCCTCTCGTTGCCGCGCCGAACCCGGCCGGCACACCGCCCCCGCCCGTGGCGGCCGCCCTGGTGCAGGCTCTGGCCGAGAGCGAGCTGCTGGTGGCGCTGTTCGACGCGTGCGACCAGCTCTGCTGGTGCAACCCGGCCTTCGCGCAGCGCTTCCTGGACGGGCTGGCGCTGCCCGTGCCCTTTGCCGAGCTGGTGCAGCACAACTCCCGGCGCGGCTTGGGCGTGCGCATCGACGGCGGCGACGTCGAAGCCTTTTTGCGCGACCGCCTCCCGCGCCGCCGGCGCCTGCCCTACCGCGCCTTCGAAGTGGACACCCTGGACGGCCGCTGGCTGCGCATGACGCACACGCTGCTGGAGTCGGGCTGGCTGCTGAGCGTGTCCACCGACATCACCGAGCTCAAGCAGGGCGAGCTGATGCTGCGCCGCGCCCAAGCGCAGGCTGAGCAGGATGCGCGCACCGACATGCTCACCGGCGCACCCAACCGGCGCCACGTGTTCGAGTACGGCCTGATGGCGTTGCAGTGCTGCGACTTGGCGGGCCAGCCCTGCAGCGTGGCCCTCATAGACCTGGACCACTTCAAGCGCATCAACGACGGCCACGGCCACGACATGGGCGACGCCGTGCTGCGCAGCCTCGCCGCGCAGGCGTTCGCCGTGCTGCGCAATGGCGACCTCTTCGGCCGCATTGGCGGCGAGGAATTCCTGCTGCTCACGCCCGGCGCGCGCCAGGAACAGGCGCTGGAGATCGTGGAGCGGCTGCGCTGCCAGCTGCAGCCGCTGATGCTGGACGGCGGCGCGCGGCTGCCCTTCAGCTTTTCCGCCGGCGTGGCCCAGGCCTTGAGCGGCGACAGCATGGACAGCCTCATCACCCGCGCCGACCGCGCCCTCTACCGCGCCAAGCTGGCAGGGCGCAACCGCACCGAGTCGGCCGACGCCGGCGACGGCAGCGGCCTGAACACCGCCTCGTCCTCGTAGAAGCCCGGCTGGGCGTTGGCCGCCCACCACGGCGGCACGCCCAGCACGGGCAGCGGCAGGAAGGGCCGCGGCTGCAGCACCTGCACGCCCGCGTCCAGCGCCCGCACGGCGCCGGCGGGCCACACATGGGCCGTGATGCCCTTGTAGGGCTGCACCAGTTGCTCCATCACGGCATGGCCGATGAGGCGCAGCCGGATCTCACCGCTCAGCCAGCGCCCGCGCTGCGCCACCAACAGCTCGCGCCAGCGCCGCGCGCGCAACAGCGCCACGGCGTCGGCCGGGGCGTCCAGCAGTGCGCCGCTTTCGTCCAGCAGCGTGAGCGCGTCGCGCAACGGGCTGCGCCGCGGCTGCACGCCCTCCACCGCCAGCACCTGCGCGTGCAGCTCGTTGAGCCTCAGTTTCAACGCCGGCTCCGCGAGCCACACCAAGCCGTTGAAGAAGTCGTGCAAATGGTCGCGCGTGGGCACGCAGGCGGTGCGGAAAATAAAACTTTCATACGCCTCGCCCGGCGGCAGCTCGGATTGCGGCACGAAGCGCAACGCTCCGGCGGCCAGCCGCACCTGCGCCCGCGCCGGCACGGCATTGAGCGCCTGCGCGACGCCCGCGCCGCCCAACACCGCGGCGCAGGCGGCCTGGCCGTGCGCGCGGTAGGGCACAAGCCAGGGGGCGTCCCAGTCAATGGCCTCGAAAGCCCCGCGCAGCGGCAAGCGCGCCACGGGCAGGCGCGTCCTGCGGGGTGGGCTCACGGCGTGCGGCGAACGCGGCGGCAGCGCCGGCTCAGGCCAGCTTCCAGTGCAGCACTTCGCCGGCGCACAGCGGCTTGAGGGCCGCGTCGCCGAAGGGCACGGTTTCCGGCAGCGTCCAGTCCTTGCGCACCAGGGTCACGGTGCCGCTGTTGCGCGGCAGGCCGTAGAAGTCGGGGCCGTGGACGCTGGCAAAGCCTTCGAGCTTGTCCAGCGCACCGGCGGCCTCGAATGCCTGGGCGTAGAGCTCCAGCGCGGAGAGCGCCGTGTAGCAGCCCGCGCAGCCGCTGGCGTGCTCTTTCAAATGCGCCGCGTGCGGGGCGCTGTCGGTGCCCAGGAAGAATTTCGCGCTGCCGGAGGTGGCGGCCTGCACCAGGGCTTGGCGGTGCTCCTCGCGCTTGAGGACCGGCAGGCAGTAGTAATGCGGGCGTATGCCGCCGGTGAAGATGGCGTTGCGGTTGTAGAGCAGGTGGTGCGCGGTGATGGTGGCGGCGGTGTGCCCGTCGGCCTGGGCCACGTACTGCGCGGCCTCGCGCGTGGTGATGTGCTCGAAGATGATCTTGAGCTCGGGGAAGTCGCGGCGCAGCGGGATGAGCACGCGGTCGATGAACACGGCCTCGCGGTCGAAGAGGTCGATGTCGGCGTTGGTGACCTCGCCGTGCACCAGCAGCTTCAGGCCCTCGCGCTGCATGGCTTCCAGCGTCGGGTAGGTGAGCTTGATGTCGGTGACGCCCGCGTCGCTGTTGGTGGTGGCGCCGGCCGGGTAGAGCTTGGCGGCGACGACGCCGGCGGCCTTGGCCTTGGCGATCTCGGCCGGGGGCAGCCGGTCGGTGAGGTACAGCGTCATCAGCGGCTCGAAGGCCACGCCCGCGGGCACCGCGGCGAGGATGCGCTCGCGGTAGGCCAGCGCCTGCTCGGCCGTGGTCACGGGCGGGCGCAGGTTGGGCATGATGATGGCGCGGCCGAACTGGCGCGCCGTGTGCGGGACGACGGACTGCAGCGCCGCGCCGTCGCGCACGTGCAGGTGCCAGTCGTCGGGGCGGGTGAGGGTCAGCGATTGCGGGGCATTCATGGGGCGGATTTTCTCATCCGGCCTCCATGGCCCCTGGCCAACCACTGCAGGGCTCCTTTTTGCTGCGTTGCAGGCGGCAGAATCCGCGACCTGAAAGTCATGCAGCCCCGTCGTCGTCGCATCGTCCAAAGCTTGGCCGCCGTATCCGTGTCCGGTACCTGGCCGGGCCTGGCGCACCCCGCCCCCGGCCAGCACAGCGCCGCGCCCATCCTCATCGGCATGGACGGCGAGTTCAGCCTGCAAAACAGCCGCTCGGCGCAGGCGGTGGAAATGGGCATCCGCTGCGCGCTCGACGAGATAGAGCGCCGCGGCGGCGTGTTGGGCGGGCGGCGCTTCGAACTGGTCACGCGCGACCACGGCTCCATCGCCGCGCGCGGCATCAGGAATTTGCGCGAGTTCGCCGCCATGCCGGGGCTGCTGGCCGTCTTCGCCGGGCGCTTCAGCCCCGTGGTGCTGGAGGAGATGGACCTCATACGCGAGAGCCGCACCCTGCTCATGGCGCCCTGGTCTTCGGCCGACGCCATCGTGGACAACGGCATGCGGCCCAACTACGTGTTCCGGCTGTCGCTGCGCGACAGCCTGGCCATGCCGCGGCTGCTGCAAAGCTGCGCCGCGCGCGGCCTCCACAGCGTTGGGCTGCTGCTGACCAACACCGGCTGGGGCCGCAGCAACCACGCCGCGGCGCGGGCCTGGAGCGCTGCCCACGCCACGCCGCGCGTCGTGGGCACGGCCTGGTACAACTTTCGCGACACCTCGCTCCTGGAGCCCTACCGCGCGCTGCTGGAGGCCGGCGCGCAGGCCATCGTGCTGGTGGCCAACGACGACGAGGCCGCCGTGCTGGTGCGCGAGATGGCCGCCCTGCCCGCGGCGCAGCGCGTGCCCCTCTTCAGCCACTGGGGCGTCTCCGGCGGCGACTTCGTCGGCCAAGCCGGGCCGGCGCTGTGGGAGGTGGACTTCAACGTCATCCAGACCTTCAGCTTCTTCCGCGCCCGCCCCGCGGCGTGGCGGCGCTTCGTGGCTGCGGCGCGGCCGCGCTACGGCATCGAGCGCCCCGAGCAGATCGCCGCGCCCGTGGGCGTGGCCCATGCGTACGACCTCATGCACATCCTGGCGCTGGCCGTGGAGCGCGCCGGCAGCGCCGAGCGCCCGCGCGTGCGCGACGCGCTGGAGCAGGTGCGCGACTACGACGGCCTGATCAAGCGCTACCCGCAACCCTTCACCCCCATGCGCCACGAGGCGCTGGACCAGAGCGACCTGCTGCTGGCGCGCTACCGCGCCGCCGACGGCGCGCTGGTGCCGGTGGACGCGGCGCGCAAGCCGTCGTGACGGGCCGCGCACGCACACCGGCGGCCACGCGCACCCGGCTGGCCACGCGCATCACGCTGGCGTCGGTGCTGGTGGCGCTGGCGACGGTGCTGCTGCTGGGCGCCGGCGCAGGCTGGCTGCTGTACCGCCAGCAGCAGCGCGGGCAGCAGGCCATCGCCATGCAGCTGCTGTCGGAGCAGGCGCGGCGCGTGGCCGACCGGCTGGACGCCGTGCGCGAGCGCATGCAGCAGGCCGCGGCCAGCAGCCTCATCGCCACCGCGCTGGTGGACAGTGCCGGCAAGGAGCTTTACCTGCTGCCCTACCTGCAGCAACTCGGCCAGGTGGGCGGCATGCCGGTGACCGTGCTGTTCGCGGACTTCGAGGGTCACCCCATCGCCGCCAGCCGCGGCGCCCGCTTCGACACGGCGCAGCTGCGCTGGCTGGCCGAGGCGGTGCCGCGCAGCCAGGCCGCCGCGTCGCTGTTCGGCAGCAGCGGGCAGGCCGAGCTGGCCTTCATCACCCTGGTGCGCTACGCCCGCACCGCGCAAGCCGAGGGCGCGCTGCTGGCCCGCATGCGCCTGGCCGAGCTGGTGCCGGATGGACGCTACGAGCTCGTCAGCGCGCAGGCCGGGGCGGCCGATGCCGCGCGGCCCGCCGTGCCCATTCCGGCGCACGCGCAGTTCGCCCCGCTTGGCCTGCAGGTGCGGCTCAAGGCCGGCGCGCAGGAGGCGCCGCCCGCGCACGACGGGACGCTGGCCCTGGTGCTGGCCATGCTGGCCATGGCGCTGCTGCTGGCGGCAGTGGCGGGCCGCTTTTTCGCGCGGCGGCTCACGCGCGACCTGGACACGCTGGTGGAGTGCGCCGGGCGCATGCAAAGCGACCGCTGGGCCGACCGCAGCGTGCGGCTGCCGCGCGCGCGCACCAGCGAGATAGACGCGCTCAACCAGCGCATCAACGCCATGCTCGACGAGCTGGAGCAGGCGCACCGCAGCCAGATGGAGGCCGAGCAGGCGCGCGCGGCACAGGCGCTGTCGGAGGCGGCCAGCCGCCAGAAGTCCCTTTTCATGACCCGCGTGAGCCACGAGCTGCGCACGCCGCTCAACGCCATCCTGGGCTTCACGGACCTGCTCTCGCACCGCACCGAGCTGGATGCGCGCCAGCGCGAGTGGCTGCACTACATCGCCAGCGCCGGGCAGCACCTGCTGGCGCTGGTCAACGACCTGCTGGACATCTCGCGCATAGAGAGCGGCGCCCTGGAGCTGCAGCTGGGTCCGGTGGACGTGGCCGAGGTGCTGGCCGCCGCGGCGCGCGACCTGGGCACGCTGGCGCAGCGGCACGAGGTGGCCGTGCAGGTGGACACCCTGCCCCCATCCACCTGCGTGCGCGCCGACGCCACGCGGCTGCGCCAAGTGGTGCAGAACCTGCTGTCCAACGCCATCAAGTACAACCGCCCCGGCGGCCAGGCGCGGCTGCGGGTGCTGGCCGCCGGCGAGGACGTGGACCTGCTGGTGGAGGACAACGGCCTGGGCATGGACGAGGCGCAGCTCGCGCAGCTCTTTCAACCCTTCAACCGCCTTGGGCGCGAGCGCAGCCGCGTGGAGGGCACGGGCATAGGCCTAGCGCTCACGCGCAGCCTGGTGGAAGCCATGCAAGGCAGCCTGCGGGTGGAAAGCCGCCCCGGCGAGGGCAGCCGCTTCACCGTCAGGCTGCCCAAGTGCGCAGCGCAGCCGGAGCGGGCCGAGACGTGAGGGCGAGGGCCGCGGCCGGTGGGCGTTTGGACACTCGCCCCGGCGGCGGCCCGCAGCCTCACTCCACCATCAAGTCCACCGCCTCCAGCGTCAGGCGGCGCGCGGCGGCCGCGCGGCCGCTGAGCCATTCCCGCAGGCGCTGCACGTCCAGCACCTGGATGAGCTGGCGGCCCTCGTCGGCCGTGAGCAGTTGCGTCACCAGCGGCGGCAGCATGTCGCCCGTCCAGGGTGCGTGCTGCGACTGCTCGGCCGTGAAGCTCCAGACGCCGTGCAGGTCCGACACCAGCAGGCCCAGCTCGAAGTTCTCGCCGCGCAGCACCACCACCTGGCCGCCGGCGGACAGCGTGGTGCCCGGCCCCCCCAGGAGCGCATCGAGGTCGAACACCGACACGTGGCGCGTCACCAGCCCGTCGCGGCGCAGCGCCAGCATGCCCACGCGGTGCGAGCTGCCCACCGAGGGCAGGCGATGCACCTGCGACGAAGGCTGCGCCTCCACCACCTGGTCCGCGCGCACGGCGAACAGCTCCTCGCCCAAGCAGAAAGTGGCGAACTCCTGCCCCGGCGCGCTGCCCTGGCGGCGCGAGGTGGTGAGCATCTGCGGCCGGCGCGCGGCGGCACGGCCCTCGCGCACCGGGCCCAGGGACTGCAGCGTCACGGCCAGCACCTGGTCGTCGTAGCCGTCGCACAGCTTGAACTCGCGGTAGCCGGGCGAGGCGCTCACGCCCAGCACCATGTACTGGCCGTCGCGCACCACGATGCGCGCGGCGCCCTGGCCGCGCGGGAGCTTGAGCATGTCCGGCGGCAGCCCGTCGAAGCGCCCGCCCACGGCCAGCGCCGCGTCGCTGGCGCACAGCACGCGGCCCTCGCGGTCCACAAAGGCGGCCTGCTCGTCGCCCTGCCCGGCCAGCGCGCCGCGCAGCATGGCTTCGAGCTGCGGCGCGGTGTCGAACACGATGCCTATGCCGCCGAGCGCCTCGCCGCCCCGCGGCGCGCGTATGGCGGCGTGGTAGACCCAGGTGGGCTGACCGCCGTAGAGCGCGCTTGGGCGCAGCGGGGTGACGTGGTAGTGCTGCTGGTCCGGCAGCGACAGCACGGCCGAGAGGGTGTCGGGCTCGATGCGGCTGCCCACCACGCCGCCGCCGTGCGCGTCCATCGAGTGGCTGGAGGCGATGATGCGGCCGCTGCGGTCGTACACCACCAGCCGCGTGTAGACGGTGTAGAGCCCGTTGATGTGGCGCAGCACGCGCGTGGCCTCGTCGGCGCGCGCACGCTCGCTGCCCGCGGCCAGCGCGGCGGCCAGCTCAGGCGCCAGCGCCCACCAGCGGCAGTCGTTGGCGCGCTCGTACAGGTTGCGGTCCAGCAGCTCCACCAGCCACTGCGCAGTGAAGCGCGCCGAGCTCAGCCGCGCGGCCAGTGCCGTGTCGGCCAGCTCGCGTATGGAGCGCGAGAACAGCGCGTCGCTGCGCGAGCCGTTGTCGGTGATCTGCTCCAGCACCGTGCGCAGCGCACGCTCGTCGCGCTGCTGCGCCGGGGCCATCACCTGCCCGTTCCAGACCACGCGGCGCACGGCGTCGGCGGCCACGATGATGTCGTGCAGCGGCGGGCAAAAGCCCGCCGAGTGGCTCAGCAGCCCGTCCACCACGGCCTCCTCCAGCCCGTCGAGCACGCCCGCGCGCGCGGTGTCGAAGGCCAGGTCCAGCGGCACCATGGTCTGCGCCTTCCAGCCCGGCGGGCCGGCGTAGCCCTGGTAGCCCTCGGCGGCAAAGGTCTGCACCAGGTACTTGCGCCCGCTCCAGGTGCGCAGCGACACCTCCTCGCCCGCGCTCACCGGCACCTGCAGGCCGATGGGCATCCAGGCCGGCTCGGCGCTGGCGATGATGCGATCCTCGCCGTCGAGCACCACCAGGTTGGCGCGCCCGTTGCGCGTGTGGCGCGAGGCGAAGATACCCGCCATCTCCGTGGCGAAGCCGAACACCAGGCACAGCACGCCCGCGGGCTGCCCGCTGCTGGGGTGCAGCACGCGCTGCGAATACACCAGCGCCGGCTGCATGCCCGGCTGCAGCTTGGAGGGGCCGAAGCTCTCCACGTAGCCCTCGGCCTGCAGCGTGCGCGCCACCAGATCGTGGTCACCGTGCGTGAAGCCCTCGGCGCTGCCCGCGGCGGCCCTCACGCGGCCCTCGGTGTCCAGCAGCGCAATGGCGTCGTAGACGGTGTACTTGGCGCGATAGGCGCGCAGCCGCCCCGTCACGCCCTCGGCGTCCCTCTCCCCCGTGCCGGCCAGGAACTCGCGCAGCACCTGGTCGGTGGCCAGGAAGCCCACGTCGGCCGTGCGCTCGTAGAGGTTGCGCACCAGCGCGTCAATGGTGTGCCGCGCGGGCGTGCCCACCTCCACCATCAGGTTGGCCACCTTTTGCCGTGCGAAGCTGGCAATGAGATCGCGCTCCAGCGACTCGAACCCCTGGCGCGTGGCTGCCAGCATGGACAGCAGGCCCTGCGTGCCGTCCGGGCACGTCATGCGCGCCGTGGCTTCAATCAGGCGCCACATCAGGCTGATGTCGCGCAACGACGCTTCGCAGCTCACGACGTCGCGCATGTGCGGCAGGCATTCTTCGAAATTCATCACTTGGCGCGTCCCGTAAAACATGAACAACAGTCTTACGGTTCGCAACGTGCGTGCCATAGGCACAGGAGCCGCATCATGGGTGCATTTACTTACAGATGCACCACTAAGGGTCTTGACCGAGCACGACGCTGGGGCATTGGCGCACGCGAGCGAAGCAAGGAGCGCGGCAACGCTGGAGGGCATGGGGGAACCGGCGTGGCTCCGAGGAAGGTCGTCGCCACGGGCCGCCTCGCATGTGGGGACATGCGCGGCGGCCCGTGGCGCGCCTGTGGCGCTTCCCCAGGGCAGCAGGCGGGCGGCGCGCCTGTGCTCCCTCCCGGGTCCAGTCAGACCAGCCAACGGTCCGCGGCGCTGGCGGTTGACCCCGACAGCCCTGGGACAAACGCCCTTGACCCGGACGATGTTTTGGGTGTGACGGCGGTGCGGCGCGAAGCCCGCAGGCCGCGCCGGGTTTCAGTGGGGGCAGCCGCCTGAGCCGGCCATGGGCGCGACCAGCGCAGTGCGCTCGGCGAATTCCTGCAGCGGGGGCGAGCCCGGCATGCCGGCCATGACGCAGCCGTCCGGCGTCATGGCCACGCTCACGCCGCGGCAGTGCAGCTCCACCAGCTCGCCGCAGGCGTTGTAGGCAAAACGCAAATGCCCCCCGTCCATGAAGCGCACGCTGTGCGAGACCAAGCCCGCGGTGCGCAGCACCTCATGGCTGTGCACCTCGCACAGGTTGGCCAGGCTGACGCTGGTGACCATGGGCAACTCGGCCACCACTTGGGCGTTGGTGCGCACGAAGTGGGCGCCCCAGGGCGTGGCCGGCGGCTGCTGCGGGTCCGGCGGCTGCGTGGCGTCGCTCTCGAACAAGGACCAGGACTGCTGCGGGCGCTGCTGCATGGCGTTTCCTCCTTCGTGGCTGAAGGACTTCACTGGCCGTGATGGGCCGGGCCGGCGGTCGGCGATGGCAGGTCATGAAGGTTCGTCGAGCGACGTCCCGGCGTCAGGGTCTGGCGCCGTTGCCCTCGGGGGCCGCCACGCGGCGTGGCGGCGGCGGGCGAACTGCTCGGCACGGGATTGATTCCCTCACATGCGGGGCATGGGCTCCATGGGAGCTTGCGCCCGGCCGAGCCGGTCAAATCCTCCCAAGTCGGGGTGCGCTGCGGGTTTGCACGCTTGCGGCTGGGAGGGCGGCCTGGGCGGCGGCCTTGGGCACGAGGCCACCGCCCTCGTCCCTCAGTGCTGCAGGATCTTGGAGAGGAATTCCTTGGCCCGCGGCGAGCGCGCGTCGGGGTTGCCGAAGAACTCCTGCTTGGCGCAGTCCTCGATGATGCGGCCCTGGTCCATGAAGATCACGCGGTGGCTGACCTTGCGGGCGAAGCCCATCTCGTGCGTCACGCACATCATGGTCATGCCCTCGTTGGCGAGCTGCACCATCACGTCCAGCACCTCGCCCACCATCTCCGGGTCCAGCGCGGAGGTGGGCTCGTCGAACAGCATGACGATGGGGTCCATCGACAGCGCGCGGGCGATGGCCACGCGCTGCTGCTGGCCGCCGGAGAGCTGGCCGGGGAACTTGTCCTTGTGCGCCATCAGGCCCACGCGGTCCAGCATCTTCAGGCCGCGCTTGAGGGCGTCGTCCTTGTTGCGGCCCAGCACCTTGATCTGCGCCAGCGTGAGGTTCTCCGTCACCGACAGGTGGGGAAACAGCTCGAAGTGCTGGAACACCATGCCCACGTGGCTGCGCAGCTTGGGCAGGTCAGTTTTCGGGTCGGCGATGCTCACGCCGTTGACGACGATGTCACCCTTCTGGACGGGCTCCAGCGCGTTGACGGTCTTGATGAGCGTGGACTTGCCGGAGCCCGACGGGCCGCAGACGACCACGACCTCGCCCTTTTGGATGCTGGTGGTGCAGTCGGTGAGCACCTGGAAGCTGCCGTACCACTTGCTAACGTTCTTGATGTCTATCATGAGGTTGCCCCCTCAACGGATGATGGCGATCTTCTTCTGCAGCCGCCGCACGAGCATGGACAGGCTGAAGCAGATCACGAAGTAGACGACCGCGGCGACCAGGTAGGTCTCGACGGGCCGGTTGAAGTTCTTGCCGGCGACCTCTAAACCCTTGAGCAGGTCGTAGGCGCCGATGGCGTAGACCAGCGAGGTGTCCTGGAACAGGATGATGGTCTGCGTGAGCAGCACCGGCAGCATGTTGCGAAAGGCTTGCGGCAGGACCACGAGCTGCATGGTCTGGCGGTAGCTCATGCCCATGGCGTAGCCCGCGTAGACCTGGCCCTTGGGCACGCTCTGTATGCCCGCGCGCATGATCTCGGAGTAGTACGCGGCCTCGAACACCGTGAAGGTGATGGTGGCCGAGAGCTCCGCGCCCAGCGGGCGTCCCGTGAGCAGCGGGATGAGCAGGAAGAACCACAGGATGACCATCACCAGCGGTATGGAGCGCAGCGTGTCCACGTAGAGCTGCGCCGGGATCTGCAGCCACTTGTGGCTGGAGAGCCGCATCATCGCCAGCAGCGTGCCCAGCAGGATGCCGCCGACCATGGCCACCACCGTGAGCTGCAGCGAGAACAGGAAGCCCTTGGCGACGAAGCCGGTGATGACGTCCCAGCTCAGGAAGGAGAAGTCGAGGTTGAGCATGTCAGCGCGCTCCCGCCTGCGTGCCCGGGATGTGCAGCCGGCGCTCGATGAAGATGGCGATGCGGTTGACCAGCAGCGCCGAGACGAAGTAGAGCGCCGTCACCGCCAGGTAGATCTCCACGCCGCGCGAGGTCTCCTCCTGCGCCTGCATGGCGAACATGGTCAGCTCGGCGATCGAGACCGCAAAGGCCACGGCCGAGTTCTTGATGATGTTCATGCTCTCGCTGGTCAGCGGCGGGATGACGATGCGAAACGCCATGGGCAGCAGCACGTAGCGGTAGGTCTGCGCCAGCGTCAGGCCCAGCGCCAGCCCCGCGTAGCGCTGCCCGCGCGGCAGCGCCTGTATGCCCGCCCTCACCTGCTCGGACACGCGCGCCGAGGTGAAGAAGCCCAGCGCGAACACCACCAGGACGAAGCTCGGGAAGGCGCGCAACGGCGGCAGCAGCGCCGGCACCACGTGGTACCAGAGGAAGATCTGCACCAGCAGCGGAATGTTGCGAAACAGCTCCGTCCACGCGTTGCCCAGCAGCACCAGCGCGCGGCTGGGCGTGGTGCGCAGGATGCCGACGAGCGAGCCCACCACCAGCGCCACCACCAGCGCCAGCAGCGCCACCGAGAGCGTCCAGCCCCAGGCCGAGAGCATCCAGTCGAGGTAGGTGATGTTGCCGTCGCTGCCGAAGCAGCTCGGCACGGCCTCGCCCTCTATGGTGTCGCGGCAGAACACCTGCCAATCCCATGCCATGCGTTCTTCTCCTTCTTCGGCGCCTGCGCGGCGCGCATGAAAAAGGCGCGGGCAACGCTGCTGTGCGTCACCCGCGCCGCGGCTCAGGGTCCGGGCGTCACGGTCAAGCCGTGGCCGGCGGCCATGGAATTACAGCTTCTTGGCGTATTCCTCGGCCGGCTGGTCGTTGGGCTTCTTCAGCGCCTCCTTGAGCAGGTCGCTCATGGGCAGCTTGACCACGGCGCCGGTGGGCGGCGTGGGCTGCATGAACCACTTGTCGTAGAGCTTGTTGATCTCGCCGGACTTGGCCATGTCGGCGATCGTCTGGTTGACGATCTTGCGCAGGCCCTCGTCGTCCTTGCGCATCATGATGGCGATGGGCTCCACCGACAGCGGCTCGCCCACGATCTTGAAGTCCGCGGGGTTCTTGCTGCGGGCGATCAGGCCGGCGAGCAGGCTGGAGTCCATGACGAAGGCGTCGGCGCGGCCGGTGTCCACGAGCAGGAAGCTGTCGGCGTGGTCCTTGCCGAAGACTTCCTTGAACTCCATGCCCTCGGCACGCTTGTGGCGCCTAAGGGTTTGCACGGAGGTTGTGCCGGTGGTGGTGGCCACGGTCTTGCCCTTGAGGTCGGCCACCGAGTTGATGCCGGAGTTGGCCTTGACGGCCAGGCGCACGGTCTCGACGAAGGTGGTGTTGGCGAAGGCCACGTCCTTCTGGCGCGCGAGGTTGTTGGTGGTGGAACCGCACTCCAGGTCCACGGTGCCGTTTTGCACCAGCGGGATGCGGTTTTGCGAGGTCACGGGCTGGTACTTGATCTCCAGGCGCTTGCCGATGGCCTTCTCGACGCTTTCGACGGCCTTTTCGCAGATGGCCACGTGGTAGCCCACGTACTTGGAGCCACCCAGGGTGTAGGACAGCACGCCGGACGACTCGCGCACGCCCAAGGTGATGGTGCCCGTGTCCTTGGCCTTTTTGAGGGTGTCGGACTGGGCTTGCGCTGCACCGGCTGCCGCCAGGATGGTGGCGACGAGCAGGATCTTCTTCATGCGGGCTCCTTGATCAAGAAGTAGTAATGGGAGTGAAAGCATTCTAGGCACGGCTTCAGGCCACTCGGCCCGCCGGCGCGTCGATTGCGGCTTCCCCGCCGCTTTGCTGCAACAACCACATGCGCGCGTAGCGCCCCTGCAGCGCCAGCAGCTCGGCATGCGTGCCCTGCTCGACGATGCGCCCCTGCTCCATGACCAGGATGCGGTGCGCATCCACCACCGTGGAGAGCCGGTGCGCGATCACCAGCGCCGTCTTGCCCTGCGCGGCGCTCTTGAGCTCGGCCTGAATGGCGCGCTCGTTGGCCGAGTCCAGGGCGGAGGTCGCCTCGTCGAAGATGAGGATGGGCGGGTTCTTGAGCAGCGTGCGGGCGATGGCCACGCGCTGCTTCTCGCCGCCCGAGAGTTTGAGGCCCCGCTCGCCCACCATGGTGTCGTAGCCCTTGGGCGTGGAGGCGATGAAGTCGTGGATGCGCGCGGCGCGGGCCGCGGCTTCCACCTCCTGGCGGCTGGCGCCGGGGCGGCCGTAGGCGATGTTGTATTCCACGGTGTCGTTGAAGAGCACCGTGTCCTGCGGAACGATGCCTATCGATTGGCGCAGGCTCGCCTGCGTGACCTCGCGGATGTCTTGCCCGTCTATGGCGATGCGCCCGCCACTGACGTCGTAGAAGCGGTAGAGCAGCCGCGCCAGCGTGGACTTGCCCGCCCCGGACGGCCCAACCACCGCCACCGTCTTGCCCGCCGGGATCTCGAAGCTCAGGCCCTTGAGGATGGGCCGCGCCGCCTCGTAGGCAAAGCTCACGTCCTCGAAGCGCACGCAACCTTCGCTCACGCGCAGCGCTTGGGCGGCCGGCGCGTCGGCCACTTCGCGGTGCGTCTCCAGCAGGTGGAACATCCGGTCCAGGTCGGTGAGCGACTGCTTGATCTCGCGGTAGAGCACGCCCAGGAAGTTCAGCGGGATGTAGAGCTGGATCATGAAGGCGTTGATCATCACCAGGTCGCCCAACGTCATGCGCCCGTCCACCACGCCCTGCGTGGCGCGCCAGAGCATGGCCACCAGCGCCACGGCGATGACGAGCTGCTGCCCGCTGTTGAGTAGCGACAGCGTGCGCTGGCTCTTGAGGGCCGCCTTGCGCAGTGCTTCGAGGCTGCGGTCGTAGCGACTGGCCTCGAACTCCTCGTTGTTGAAGTACTTGACCGTCTCGAAGTTGAGCAGCGAGTCGATGGCCTTGGTGTGGGCCTGCGAGTCGAGCTGGTTCATCTCGCGGCGGTACTGGGTGCGCCACTCGGTCAC
This sequence comes from Azohydromonas lata, assembly GCF_034427735.1. NCBI lineage: Bacteria > Pseudomonadati > Pseudomonadota > Betaproteobacteria > Burkholderiales > Sphaerotilaceae > Azohydromonas > Azohydromonas lata. The sequence continues at coordinate 141,135 of NZ_JAXOJX010000002.1, read as the reverse complement.
GGAGATGGTGAAGGCGACGTAGCACACGAGCGCGGCCAGCGTGATCCAGGCGAAGCCGGTGTCGAACTTCACCGCCAGCAGCGTGAGCACCAGGCCGACTTCGATGATGGTGGGCAGGATGCTGTAGAGCGAGTAGGAGATGAGCGAGTGCACGGCGCGCGTGCCGCGCTCGATGTCGCGCGTCATGCCGCCGGTCTGGCGCTCCAGGTGAAAGCGCAGGCTCAAGGCATGCAGGTGGCGGAACACCTGCAGCGAGATGCGCCGCGCCGTGCCCTCGGTGGCGCGGGCGAAGATGAGCTCGCGCAGCTCGGTGAACACGCTGGTGGACAGGCGCAGCGCCGCGTAGGCCACCAGCAGTCCAACCGGGACCACCAGCATGGATGCGGCGCTGCCGGGCTGGATGGAGAGCGCGTCCACCAGCTGCTTGAGCAGCAGCGGCACGCCCACGTTGGCCACCTTGGCCCCGACCATGAAGGCCAGCGCCGCGCCCACGCGCCAGCGGTAGTGCCACAGGTAGGGCAGCAGCTTGCGCAGGGTGCTCCAGTCGGAGCGGCGGGCGGCGGGGTCGGAAGAGGAGTCGACGGCGCTAGAGCGGGCCAGGGCGCGCATGATGTAGGGATCAGTGACAACCCTTGCCATCATGCCCATGTCCGAATCCCCTGCCACCCTGCCCACCGACAAGGAGCTGGTCCTGCGCGTCATCCCCATGCCGTCCGACGTCAACGCCAGCGGCGACGTCTTCGGCGGCTGGGTGATGGCGCAGGTCGATCTGGCCGGGGCGGTGCTGCCCGCGCGGCGCGCCCAGGGACGCATCGCCACCATCGCCGTCAAGGAGTTCGTGTTCAAGCAGCCCGTGCGCGTGGGCGACCTGCTGAGCTTTTATGCCGAGATCATCCACTTGGGCCGCAGCTCCATGACGGTGGACGTGGCCGTGTATTCCCAGCCGCTGCATGACGCCAAGCGGGTGCTCAAGGTCACCGAGGCGGTGCTGACCTACGTGGCCGTGGACGAGCAGGGCCGCCCGCGGCCGCTGCCGCCGGTTTGAGCACCGGCAGCCTCAAGCGCTCTTAGAACTTCGAAAAGTCCGGCCGGCGCTTCTCGAAAAAGGCCTGGAAGGCCTCCATGGCTTCGGGGCTGCGCAGGCGCTGGACGAACACCTCGCGCTCCTCCTGCAGCGCCTGGCGCAGCGCCGGCAGCAGCGGCGCGCGCATCAAGGCCTTGGTCGCGCGCACCGCAGCCGGCGGCAGCTGCGTAAAGCGCGCGGCCAGCCGCCGCGCATGCGGCAGCACTTCCGAAGGCGGCATCACCGCGTTGGCCAGGCCCAGCTCCACGGCCTCGGCGCCCGTGAAGGCATCGCCCAGCAGCAGCTTCTCGGCCGCGCGGGCATGGCCCAGGCGCTGTGCCAGCAGCAGGCTGGAGCCAAACTCCGGCACCAGCCCCAGGTTGACGAAGGGCAGCGCCAGCCGCGCCTCGTCGGACACCACCACCAGGTCACAGTGCAGTAGCAGCGTGCAGCCTATGCCGATGGCCGCGCCCGTGACGGCGGCCACCAGCGGCTTTTCCAGCGCCAGCACCGCTTCCATGAAGGCAAATACCGGCGCGTCCTCGGCGCCGGGCGGGTACTTCATGAAGTCCTCCAGGTCGTTGCCGGAGGTGAAGATGCCGGGCTGCCCCGCCACCAGCACCGCGCGCACGGCCGCGTCGGCCTGCGCGGCGCGCAGCGCCGCGGCCATGTCGGCGTACATCTGCGCGGTCAGCGCATTCTTCTTCTCGGGGCGGGCGATCTCCAGCGTGGCGACGCCGTCGACGTTGGCGGTACGGATGCTCATGAATCAGGCTCTTGAAGCCGAAAGTCCGAAGGCGGCTCACGATAGCAGTGTCAAGGCCTTTGCACCCCCTGTTGATGCGTCCATGCGCAATGGATTACGCTTGACGAGGGAGAACTGACGTGGACGTGCTGCAACTCGACGTGTCCGGACGACCGCAAGCTTGGATCACCGCCCGCGAGGCGGCCGTGATCTACGCCACCGACGGCGTCGCGTGGACTTTGGGCGACCCCTGCGCGGTGCTGCGCGGGGGCGTGCAGCGCGCCACCGGCCGCATCTCGCGCATCGAGGTGCATTCCATCATCGCCGTGCGCGGCGCCATTCCCAGCCGCGCCTGGCGGCAGACGCCGGCGCTGAGCAACTCCAAGCTCTTTGCGCGCGACCGCTACTTCTGCGCCTACTGCGGCCACCACCTCCCCGCCGACGAGCTCACGCGCGAGCACGTGGTGCCCACCTCGCGCGGCGGCGCCGACACCTGGCTCAACTGCGTCACCGCCTGCCGCTCGTGCAACGGCCGCAAGGGCAACCGGCTGCCGGAGGAGGCCCGCATGAGCCTGCTGTACTTGCCCTACGTGCCCAGCCTGCACGAGGACATGATCCTGCGCGGGCGCCGCATCCTGGCCGACCAGATGGAGTTTCTGCTCGCCAGCGTGCCGCGTTCCAGCCGGCTGCACGGCTGAGCTTCACGCTCGACGCGGCGCGATCTCCTGGCGCACGGCGCTGCGGCTTTACGTTGCAGCAATGCACCCGCGCTAACCTTCGCCCCGTCCGTTTGGGCTGCGCCCCGTTTTCAGCGTCCGGCCTACGCCGCGCCAAGGCCGGTACCCTAGCCGTCAACGCGACGCTGCCGGCAAGCGTTGCGCTGCCACCTGCAAGGGAACACATCACATGAACCGCATCAAGACTCTGGCCGCCCTGGCGCTGGCCGCCGCGCTGGCCGCCTGCAGCACCACCAGCCCCGACGTCATACAGCGCGGCGACGCGCAGCGCCTGTCGCAGATCCAGGACGCCACCGTGCTCAACGTGCGCGACGTGGTGGTCGAGGGCAGCCAAAGCGGCGCGGGGGCCGCCACCGGCGGCGTGCTGGGCGGCATCGCCGGCTCCACGCGCAGCAGCGGCCGCGAGTCGGTGGCCATCGGCCTCGTGGGTGCCGTGGCCGGCGCGCTGGCGGGCAACGCCATCGAGCGCGCCTCCACGCGCGAGAACGCCGTGGAGGTGCTGGTGCAACTGCCCAGCGGCGAGCGCCGCGCCATCGTCCAGGCCAAGGGCAACGAGAACTTCGTGCCCGGCGAGCGCGTGGTGCTGGTCACCACCGGCGGCAAGACCCGCGTGGTGCGCAACCCCGGCGGCGCCGGCTACTACACGCCCGCTCCCGCGCTGGCGCCGCAGCCCGCCCAGCCCGGCGCGCCCGTCTATTCGCCCAACGGCCGCCCGGCGTACTGAAAACGCCGCCGGGAGGCGCAGGGCCGCGCCACGCCGCGGCCCACCCCGCAGGCACTTTCTCCTGCGGCCGCTACACGTCCAACGTGTAAACCTGCGCCTCGCGGCGCTCCTGGGGGTTGTGGCCCAGAAGCGGCTTGTCCCAGTCGGCGCCGTGGGCACCCTGGCCCGGCACCAGGCCGCTGGTCATCACCGCCACCTCCTCGCTGGTGGCGTCGAACTCCGCCACCTGCACGCGCTGCTCGTCGAAGAGCCGCGCCACCATGGCGCCGCCGGAGTCGATCAGCACCAGGAACTTCGCCGGTTTCTGCATGGATTCTCCCGAGGTTTTTTGCGTCTGATTTCCAGGTCTCACGGCGCCCAGCCGCACGGCGCCGGGCCATTGTCGGCTCGGCAAGCGCGGTGCCCAGCAGCGGGGAAAGCCCTGAGCACGCCGAGCCTTGCGCGGGCGTGACGCTTGCCCGCACGGTGCATGCCGCCCACCCCGCGGCGGACCTCTTCCACAACAGGAGCCCCCACATGAAGCGTTTGATGTCCACCGTCGTGCTCGGCTGTTCCATGGCCCTCTTCACCGGCCTTGCAGACGCGGCCAACGGCATGGTGCGCAGTGACCGCAACTTCATGGAGCAGGCGGCCCAGAACGGGCACGCCGAGGTCGAGGCCGCCAAGCTCGCGCAGAGCAAGAGCGGCAACGAGAAGGTGAAGTCCTTCGCCGCGCAGATGGAGCAGGACCACACCAAGACCAACGACGAGCTCGCCGCGCTGGCCTCCAGCAAGAACGTCAAGCTCCCCACCGAGCCCTCGGTGGTGCAAAAGAGCAAGGCCAAGGCGATGGGCGCCCTGGACGGCGCGAAGTTCGACCGCCAGTACGCCGACACCATGGGCGTCAAGGCGCACGAGGACACGCTCAAGATGTTCCAGAAGGCCGCCTCCGGCGCCAAGGACCCGGACGTCAAGGCTTTCGCCGCCAAGACCGTGCCCGCGCTGGAGCAGCACCTGAAGATGTCGCGCGACTTGCGCGCTTCGCTGGGCAAGTAAGCACCTGACGCGAGCTTCCCGGGGCCTGCTCGCAGCGCACACCGGGAGCCGCCCGGGAGCGCCTGGCCAACGCCCCGGGCCTGTTGCGCCCACTACAGCGGCTGCATCAGCACAACCCCCATTAGCAGTGGTTTCCATATCATGGAAAATGCTGAGTGCGCGAAAAGCATCAAACGAAGTGGGGGGAAGAAGTCATGGAAACGCCGTGTTCAATCCTGATTGTTGAAGACGAGGCGGTGATCGCCCTGGACCTTCAACTGCAACTGGAGGACATGGGCTACCGCGTGCTCGGCCCTGCGGAGAGCGGCCCCCAGGCGCTGGCGCTGGCGGCGCAGGAGCGGCCGGACCTGGTGCTGATGGACATCCGCATCCAGGGTCCCATCGACGGCATAGAGACCGCCGCCCGCCTTGGGCGCGTGAGCGGGCTGCCCGTGGTGTTTCTCACCTCCCACAGCGACGAAGAGACCGTCGCCCAGGCCGCGCGCACCTCTCCCTGCGGCTTTCTCACCAAGCCCTTCGAGGGCCGTGCGCTGCGCGCGGCCATCGAGATGGCGCTGTCGCGCGCGACGCTGGAGCGGCAGTTGCGCGAATCGGAGCGCTGGTTCGCCGCCACGCTGCGCGGCGTGCAGGACGGCGTGCTGGTGGTCAACCCCGACACGACGCTGCGCTTCATCAACCCCGCGGCCGAGGCCCTCACCGGCTGGAGCGCCGAGGAGGCCGTGGGCCGCCGCCTGGAGGACGTGGTGCGCTACGCCAGCGGCGACGACGATCCGCCCGCGGTGCTGAAGGCTCTGGCCGAGAACCGCAGCGTGGGCGTGACCCACGGCCGGCGGCTGCTGCGGCGCAACAGCGCGCGCACCATGGTGGTGGTGGACGAGTCGGCCTCGCCGGTGGAAGGCGAGTTCGGCCTGCGCATGGGCGCGGTGCTGGTGCTGCGCGACGCCACCGAGCGCCTGTCGCGCGAGGGGCTGGACGCCGCCGGGCAGCACCGCCCGCCCGCGGCCAACGCCGCCGATAAGCCGGCCGCCGAGCCGCAAGACCTGCCGCCCAGAGCACGGGCCACGTGAATGCCGGGAGTGCGGTCTCCGGCCTCCAGGCCTGAACGCCTGAGGGCGGCTGAAGTTTTCGAATTCTTCCCCGGCGGCGGTGCCGGAAAGCGCCCCTCATGAGCGCCTCGCAATCCGGCGCCCCCCGCAGCGCCCTCCCGCGGCCGGACGGCCCGCCACCGGGCGACGGGCCGCCGGACGCCCCCGCCGCGCGGCTGCCGCGCTCGCTGCGGCTGCCCCTGCCGCGCGCCGTGCTGGCGGCGCTGCTGCTGCTGCTGGCCGTGGCGGCGGTGGCGCTGTGGACGCAGCGGCGCGCGGCCGATGCCTCCGAGCTGCGCCGCCACACGCTGGACGTGCGCCTGGAGCTGGCCGCGTTCAGCTCCGACCTGAAGGACCTCTCCCGCGCCGTGCGCGGCTACGCCATCAGCGGCCAGGACGACTGGCTGGACCCCTACCGCACCGCGCGCGAACGGCTGCCTGAGCAGTTGCAGCGGCTGCAGCGCCTGACGGCCGGCAACGAGGCGCAGCAGCAGCGGCTGCGGCAGCTCGGCCCGCTGCTCAACGGCTACCTGCGCTACGTCTCGGACGCGCTGGACACGGCCGAGCGCGACGGGCTGGAGGCGGCACGGCGGCGCATTGCCGCCGGCCCGCGGCGCACGCAGGCCGACGACATCGACCTGCTGCTGGCCGAGCTCGACGCCGAGGAGCTGCGCCAGCTCGCCCTGTACGAGCGCGCGGCGCAGCGCAGCACCGATCTCAACACCGCCGTGACGCTGCTGGGCAGCCTGCTGTCCCTCACGCTCATGGCGCTGGCCGGGCGGGCGCTGCAGCGCAAGCTGCGCCAGTTGCGCGCCAACGTGGACCGGCTGGCCCGCGCACGCAGCGCCGAATCGCAAGCCATGGCGCGGCTGCAGCAGACGCAGTCCTCGCTGTACGCGGCCAACGAGGCGCTGCAGGCGCAGGCCGACCACCTGGCCGAGCTCAACGACGCGCTGTGGCAGTGGATCAGCACCCAGCCCGCGGCGGCGCGGCCGGCGGGCCAGGCGCCCGGCTCGGCGCTGGACGATCCGCAGCGGCTGCAAGCGCTGCGCCGCACGGGGCTGATGGACTCCGCGCCTGAGCACAGCTTCGACCGTTTCACGAGGCTGGCCGCGCAGTCGCTGCAGGTGCCGGTGAGCCTGATCTGCCTGGTGGACGCCGAGCGCCAGTTCTTCAAGAGCCAATGCGGCCTGGGCGAACCCCTGGCCAGCGCGCGGCAGACGCCGCTGTCGCACTCCTTGTGCCAGCACGTGGTGACCTCGGGGCAGGCGCTGGAGGTGTCGGACGCGCGCACGGACCCGCTGCTGCGCGACAGCGGCGCGGTGAAGGACCTCGGCGTGGTGGCCTACCTGGGCGTGCCGCTGGCCACGCCGGACGGGCAGGTGCTGGGCAGCTTCTGCGCCATGGACCACCGCCCGCGCCGCTGGAGCACGCAGGACCGCGCGACGCTGGAGCGCATCGCGCAGTCGGTGCTGGCGGGCATCGCGGTGCGCATGCAGTTGCACGAGCTGGAACGCCGCGTGGCCGAGCGCACGGCCGAGGTGCAGTTGCTGGTCGGCGCCATAGAGCACTCGCTCACCGGCTTCAGCATCGTGGGCCTGGACGGGCGCTTCACTTTCGTCAACGAGGCCTATGCGCGCATGGCCGGCTACGACAGCCCGCAGGACGTGATCGGCACGTCCGTTTCCGCGCACTGCGCCGACCCGTCGCTGAGCCGGCGCGTTGGGCGCCAGGTGCACGGCCAGGGCAGTTGCCGCATGGACTTCACCGCGCGGCGGCGCGACGGCAGCACCTTCGAGGCGCTGCTGGACGCACACCGCGCGCAGGACCCGGGCGGCCGCGAGATCCACGTCGGCACGGTGATGGACATCACCGAGCGCAAGCGCGCCGAGCAGGCGCTGCGCATGAGCGAGGAGCGCTTGCGGCTGGCGCTGGACGCCGGCGGCATGGACGCCTTCGAGCTGGACCCGGTGTCCGGCGTGGTGCTGCGCATAGGCAGCCTGCAAAGCGCGCTGGGCCTGACGGCCGAGGAGCAGCACCTGTTGAAGGCCTACCTCAAGCGCGTGCACCCGCAGGACCGCGCCGCGCTGCAGGCGGCCCTGGCGGAGTTGAGCCCGCAGCAGCCCTCCTACCGCGCCGAGTACCGCATCCAGTCCGCCGACGGCACCTGGCGCTGGCTGCTGGAGCGCTCGCAGCAAAGCTTCAATGCCGCGGGCGAGCGCGGGCGCATCACCGGCGTGGTGGTGGACGTGACCGAGCGCCGCCACGACGAGGAGGCGGTGAAGACCTCGCTGGCCGAGAAGGAGGTGCTGCTGCAGGAGGTGCACCACCGGGTGAAGAACAACCTGCAGGTGGTCAGCAGCCTGCTGCAGTTGCAGCGCCGCCAGCTTTCGGATCCGGCCATCCAGGCCGCCTTCAGCGAGACGGAAAGCCGCGTGCGCGCCATGGCGCTGGTGCACCAGCGGCTGTACCAGCAAAGCACGCTGTCCTCGCTGGACTTCGCCGACTACCTGCGCAGCCTGGGCAGCCAACTGCTGCAGAGCTTTGGCGGCGAGCGCTCGGTGAAGGTGGTGTATCAACTGCAGCCGCTGAAGCTGCCCGTGGGCACCGCCATCCCGCTGGGCCTGATCGTGACGGAGCTGATCACCAACGCCTTGAAATACGCCTTCGACCGGCACGGCGGCGTGTTGGGCGTGGAGCTGGCGCCGGACGGCGAGTGGGGCCTGCACCTGGTGGTGAGCGACGACGGCCCCGGCTTGCCCGCCGGTTTCGAGCCGTTGCGCAGCCGCGGCCTGGGCATGCGGCTGGTGCAGACGCTCTCGCGCCAGATCGACGCGACGGTGGAGTTCGGCGAGAACGCGGACGGCGGGGGCACACGCTGCCGCATCCGGGCGCCCATCAGCCGGGATGCGGCGCAAGGCGGGGCGATCTGAACGGACGTCACGCCAGCACCAGCGCCTGCGCAAGGTGGGCATAGACAGCCGACACGCGGCGCTGGTGGCGTGACTCGGGGTGGGCCAGCAGCCACAGCTCGGTCTGGCATTCGTCCAGCGCGTCGCTCAAGGGGCGCAGGTCGGCCCGGCCGTGGGCGAGGAACATGGGCAGCAGGCCCACGCCGCAGCCCAGGGCAATGAGCTCCATCACGGTGAGGATGCTGTTGGCGCGCCAGGCCGGCACCGCCTTGGGGAAGCGGCGGCGGCGCCACAGCACGGTGGGGTGGTCCGGCAGCGCGTCGTCCGGCGCCACCCAGGCGGCGCGGCCGGCCTCCACGTCGGCCCAATCACGCACGGCCGAATCGCGCGCCGTGTAGAGCGCCACGCGCAGCGGGCCGAGCTGGCGGCCGACCAGGTGCGGCGGCGGGCGCCGCGTGGCGCGCACGGCAATGTCGGCGTCGCGCCGCGTGAGGCTGGCCAGCTCGTTGCCCGCATGCAGCTCGAACGTGAGCTGCGGGTGGCCTTTCTGGAAATCGCGCAGCGCGGGTGCGATCAGCCCGTGCAGCAGCGTGTCGGTGGTGGTGAGGCGCACGCTGCCGGCCAGGCTTTGCGGCGGCTGCTGCGCGGCCGAGCGCGCCGCTTCCAGCGCCGTCTCCACGGCCTCGGCCTGCTCGGCCAGGGTGCGGGCCAGGTCCAGCGGCAGGCAGCCGGTGCGCGATCGCTCAAAGAGCGGCTGCTTCAGGCCGCGCTCCAGCCGCTGCAGGGCGCGGAAGGCGGTGGAGGCGTCCACCTTCAGCCGCTCGGCCGCGCCGTTGAGGCTGCCCGCGCGCACCAGGGCTAGCACCAGGGCGAGGTCGTCCGCGCCCAGGTCGTATTGCGTTTGTGCAGTCATCACATGCTCCGCTGCCAATTCCATAGGCGCCAGTGCAATCCTAGATTGGAGGCTTCTTCTTTTCCAACACAGGAGTGCCGCCATGGCTTCCACCCTCGATCTGGCCTCTTCCACCCGCCTTGCCGGCCGCGGCGTCGTCACCCCCGCCGCCCTGGGCGCCACGCTGCTGCGCGTGAGCCTGGGGGTGATGTGGATCTCGCATGCGCTGCTGAAGCTGCTGGTGTTCACGCTGCCCGGCACGGCGCAGTTTTTCGAGAGCGTCGGCTTCTGGGGCTGGCTGGCCTACCCGGTGTTTGCGGCCGAATTGACCGGCGGGCTGATGCTGGTGCTGGGGATTTATGCGCGGCAGGTGTCGCTGGCACTGGTGCCGGTGATGCTGGCGGCGGCGTCCGTGCACATGGGCAACGGCTGGGTGTTCACCAGTGCGGGCGGGGGATGGGAGTACCCGGTGTTTTTGGCGGTGGCGTCAGTGGTGGTTTGGCTGGTGGGGGATGGGGCTTTCAGTCTGAAGCGCAGTGGAGAGGAAATAGCTCGGTTTTGAGCAGCGGCGCCGCGAACCCGGATCAACCTTCGGGCAAGTTCTTGACGAAATTGTGCTTGGGCTTGAAGCGGGCGCGCAGGTCGGCCAGCCAGGCGGCGCGCGCGGCGGGCTCCAGTCGGCGGGCGATGTCCTGCACCAGCTCCAGTTCGTTCTGGTAGGGACTTAGCGCAAGCTCCATGGCGTCGTCCAGCACGCGCTGCAGCAGTTGCACCGCGTCGGCACGCTGGTCGTCGCCCAAGTGCACGGCGATATGGCGCAGCGCCGCCGCCTCGCACCAGGCCGGTGGCTGCACGAGGCGGCAGGCTTCGGCCCAACGGCCCTCGTCGGCCAGGGCTTGCGCGGTGCGGCCCTCCTGCCTGCAGCACTGGAAACTGCGTCCAAGTGCTCCAGGTGCAGCGCTTGCAGCGTCGGCAATTGGTCGATGGCGGGCTGCATCTCCACCCTTTTCCGCTGTCTACGCCTGAGCTTGGCGGCGAGCGCGACAGCGACAAGCAGCAGGGATACTCCCAAAATCAATACTTCCAGCACACCGATTTTGCACTTCACCCTAGACATACTGAGAAAATCCAGGGAGGGGCGAGCGATTCCGACGCGCCACGATTAGGAAATAATTTTGTAGGCCCGTTGGCAGGAAACCTACTGAGCAACACATCACAAGCACGGATTGGGACAAAACCTGCGTTCAGGATGCCAGAGGTGCATCAACGCGCAGATACGCGAGGCAGTGGAGCAAAGGCAATTGAAATAAAAATCAAACAATCACCGTGGTTTTAAAATATAAATCCACGCAAAAGCAGAAATCAAAAATTATAGAAATCGACAAAATCACGATGGAATTTCGCCGCCATCAAAAAGGCAGTATTACCATTTCCATGCTTGCGCAGCGTTAAATTTGATTCGCAAACAAAAAAACCAACCAGATTGTGGTTGGTTTCTTTTTATTGGTAGGCCGTGTAGGACTTGAACCTACGACCAAAGGATTATGAGTCCTCTGCTCTAACCGACTGAGCTAACGGCCCCCTGCACAGCGTTGCGCTGAGCCCGCCATTGTAGCCATGGCGGGGACGGTTCCGTCACTTCTGGCTCAGCGCGTTGCTCACCAGCCGCGAGGTGATGTCCACGATCTGGATCATCCGGTCGTAGGCCATGCGCGTTGGGCCGATCACGCCCAGCGTGCCCACCACGCGGCCATCCACCTCGTAGGGCGCGGAGACCACCGACAGCTCCTCGAACGGCACCACGCGGCTTTCGCCGCCTATATAGATGCGCACGCCCTCGGCGCGGCTGGAGACGTCCAGCAAACGCATCAGCTCGGTCTTGCGCTCGAACAGGTCGAAGAGCTTGCGGATCGACCCCATGTCGTTGCCGAAGTCCTGCACCGCCAGCAGGTTGCGCTCGCCGCTGACCACGACTTGGTCGCTCTCCTCCAGCGCCTGGCTGCCGGCCTGCACCGCGGCCTGCATCAGCAGCGCGATCTCGCCGCGCAACTGCTCCACCTCGCCCTGCAGCCGCGCGCGCACCTCCTCGATGCTCAGCCCGGCGTAGTGGTGGTTCAGGTAGTTCGTCGCCTCCACCAGCTCGCCCTGCGTGTGGTCGCGCGCGGTGAAGATGACGCGGTTTTGCACGTCGCCGTCCGGCGCCACCAGGATCACCAGCACCCGCTTGTCGCCCAAGCGCAGGAACTCGATGTGGTGGAACACGCCCGCCTTGCGCGGCGCGGTGACCACGCCCACGAAGCTGGAAAGGTTGGACAACAGGTGCGCCGCCTGCGCAATCACGCGCTGTGGCTGGTCCGGGTGAAGCTGCTCGCGCGCCGCGGCCATGTCGCTGGCCCCCTGCTCCAGGCCGCGCGCGGTCAGCATGGTGTCCACGAAGAGGCGGTAGCCGCGCGGCGTGGGAATGCGCCCGGCGCTGGTGTGCGGGCTGGCGATGAGGCCCAGGTCCTCCAGGTCCGCCATCACGTTGCGGATGGTGGCCGGCGACAGCTCCAGGCCGCAGGCCTTGGACAGCGTGCGCGAGCCCACGGGCTGGCCGTCGGCGATGTAGCGTTCAACCAGGGCTTTGAGAAGGGTGCGGGCGCGCTCGTCGAGCATGCTTTTCATTCTACGGAGATGCGGCCGTGTCATCCTTCACGCAAGGGGTGCTGTGGTGTAATCCCGCGCATGCCGACCCCCTTCCGTCACGCCGCCATCGTGGGCAAGTACCAGGCGCACGGCATCAGCTCCGTACTCGAGGAGGTGGCGCAGTTTCTGGTCAAGCAAGGCCTGCAGGTTTCGCTGGAACGCAACACCGCCCGCAGCACCGGCCTCACCACCTATCCCGTGCTCGACACCACCGACATCGGCCGCCACTGCGACGTGGCCGTGGTGGTCGGCGGCGACGGCACCATGCTGGGCATCGCCCGCGAGCTGGCCCGCCACAACCTGCCGCTGGTGGGCATCAACCAGGGCCGGCTGGGCTTCATCACCGACGTGCCCATCGGCCACTTCCGCGACGCCCTGGCCTCCATGGTGGCCGGCGACTACGAGGAGGAGCACCGCTCCATGCTCGAAGGCGGCATCTGGCGCGACGGCCGCTGCATCTTCGAGGGCCTGTCGCTCAACGACGTGGTGGTCAGCCGCGGCGCCACCGCCGCCATGGTCGAGCTCAGCGTGCACATAGGCACCGAGTTCATCGCCAACATCCGCGCCGACGGCCTCGTCATCGCCACGCCCACGGGCTCCACGGCCTACGCGCTGTCGGCCGGCGGGCCCATCCTGCACCCGGGCATTGGCGGCTGGGTGCTGGTGCCCATCGCCTCGCACACGCTCTCCAACCGCCCAATAGTGCTGCCGGATGCCGGAGAGATGCGGGTGGAGATCGTGGCCGGAAGGGACGCCTCGGCCAACTTCGACATGCAAAGCCTGGCCAGCCTGCACATAGGCGACCAGGTCCGGATGCAGCGCTCGGCGCACAAGGTGCGCTTCCTGCACCCCGTGGGCTGGAGCTACTACGCCACGCTGCGGCGCAAGCTGCGCTGGTACGAGGGAGTGGTCTGATGCTGCGTCGCCTGGTGCTGCGCGACTTCGTGATCGTCTCGGCGCTGGAAGTGGACTTCGACGCCGGCTTCTCCGTGCTCACCGGCGAGACCGGCGCGGGCAAATCCATCCTGATCGACGCGCTGCAGCTCGCCCTGGGCAGCCGCGGCGACGCCGGCGTGGTGCGCGAGGGCGCCTCGCGCGCCGACATCACCGCCGAGTTCGACACGCCCCCCGCCCTCTCGCCCTGGCTGGAGGAAGCCGGCTTCGACCACGACGGCTCCACCTTGCTGCTGCGCCGCACGCTGGACGCGCAAGGAAAAAGCCGCGCGTGGATCAACGGCAGCGTGGCCACCGTGGCGCAGTTGCGCGAGGCGGCGGAGCTCCTGCTCGACATCCACGGCCAGCACGCCTGGCAAAGCCTCACCCGCCCGGCCGCCGTGCGCGCCCTGCTCGATGGCCAGGCCGGCGTGGACGGCGCCCCGCTCGCCGCGCTGTTCGCCCGCTGGCGCGACGCCCAACAGACGCTGCAGGACGCCCGCGCGCGCCAGGACAGCCTGGAGCGCGAGCGCGAGCGCCTGGCCTGGCAGATCGGCGAGCTCGACAAGCTGGCACCCGGCGAGGACGAATGGGAGCCGCTCAACGCCGAGCACGAGCGGCTGTCGCACGCCCAGTCGCTGCTCACGGCCGCGCGCACGGCGCTGGACGCCCTCTCCGAGGCCGAGCCCAGCGCCGACGCCCTCACCAACCGAGCCATCGACGCGCTCTGCGACGTCACCCGCTACGACGCCCGCCTGGAGCCGGTGGTGGAAGTGCTGCAGGCCGCGCAGGTGCAACTGGCCGACGCGGCGCACAGCCTCAACGCCTACCTGGGCCACGCCGAGCTGGAGCCGGAACGGCTCAACGAGCTGGACGAGCGCCTTTCGGCCTGGATGTCGCTGGCGCGCCGCTACCGCCGCCCGCCCGCCGAGCTGCCCGCGCTGCTGGCGCAGTGGCGCGCCGAGCTGAAGACGCTGGACGCCGCCACCGACCTCGACGCCCTGGAGGCCGAGGTGAAGAAGGCGCTGGAAGCCTGGCGCGTGGAAGCCCAGCGCGTGAGTGCGCTGCGCCGCACGGCCGCGCCGCAACTGGGCTCGCGCGTCACGCAGGCCATGCAGACGCTGGGCATGGCCGGCGGCCGCTTCGAGGTGGGCCTGCTGCCGCAGGAGCAGCCGCAGGCCTTCGGCCTGGAGTCGGTGGAGCTGCGCGTGGCGGGCCACGCCGGCAGCTCGCCGCGGCCGCTGGCCAAGGTGGCGTCGGGCGGCGAGCTCTCGCGCCTGGCGCTGGCCATCGCGGTGACCACGGCGCGCGAGGAAGCCGCGGGCGCGGCCACGCTGATCTTTGACGAGATCGACGCCGGCGTCGGCGGCGCCGTGGGCGACGCCGTGGGCCGGCTCATGAAGCAGCTCGGCCGCGAACGCCAAGTGCTGGCCGTGACGCACCTGGCGCAGGTGGCGGCCTGCGCCGACCACCACTTCGTGGTCAGCAAGGCCGAGCGCAAGGGCGTGACGCTCAGCGACGTGCAGTCCGTCACCGGCGAGGCCCGCGTGGCCGAGGTCGCGCGCATGCTGGGCGGCGAACGCCTGGCCGGCACCAGCCTGGCCCACGCCCAGGCGATGCTGGACGAGGCCGCGGCCACCGCGCCGGGCCGCGAGCGGGCCAGGCCGCGATGAGCGAAGACCTCCACCCCACCACCCCCGCCCCGCGTGAGGTGGTGCTCGTCACCGGCATCTCGGGGTCGGGCAAGTCCGTGGCCCTCCACGCGCTGGAGGACGCCGGCTACTTCTGCGTGGACAACCTGCCGCCGGAGCTGCTGCCGGCCTTCCTGCACCTGCAGGCCGGGCACGACCGCCACGTGGCCGTGGCGGTGGACGTGCGCACGGCGGGCTCGCTGCCGCGCCTGGTGCCCATGCTCCCGCAACTGCGCGCCGAAGGCGTGCTGGTGCGCCCGCTGTTCCTGGACGCCACCACCAACGCGCTGCTGCGCCGCTTCTCCGAAACGCGCCGCCCCCACCCGCTGACCAAGCGCGCCGCCGACAGCGGCAAGCCCCAGCCGGCGCTGGTGGAGGCCATCGAGATCGAGCGCGAGCTGCTGGCCGGGCTGCGCGAGGTCTCCACCGTCATAGACACCAGCGAGCTGCGCCCCGCCGTGCTGCGCAGCTGGATCCGCGACCTGGTGGGCGCGCGCCCGGGCTCGCTCACGCTGGTGTTCGAGTCCTTCGCCTTCAAGCACGGCGTGCCGCTGGACGCGGACTTCGTGTTCGACGTGCGCGTGCTCCCGAACCCGTACTACATCCGCGAGCTGCGGCCGCTGACCGGGCGCGACGCCCCGGTGGCCGACTACCTGCGCGCGCAACCGGAGGCCAATGACATGCTGGAGCAGATCGCCACCTTCCTGCGCCACTGGCTGCCCGCGTTCGAGGACGACCAGCGCAGCTACCTCACTGTGGCCATCGGCTGCACGGGCGGGCAGCACCGCTCGGTCTACCTGGTGGAATCGCTGGCGCAGCGCTTTGCCAGCCACAGCACCGGCGCCGTGCTACGCCGCCACCGCGAGCTTGACGGGCTGGCATGAGCGCCGACCCTGCCGGCAACGGTCACGCCGCCCGCAGCGCGGTGCCCTCGCCCGGCCCGGCCGCCCCGGCCGACCAAACCGCGCTGCCCCTGTTCCCGCTGAACACCGTGCTCTACCCGGGCGGCCTGCTGCCCTTGAAGATCTTCGAGGCGCGCTACCTGGACATGGTGGGCGAGTGCCTGCGCACCGGCAGCAGCTTCGGCGTGGTGGCCTTGCGCGAGGGGCTGGAAGTGCGCCGCCCCGGTGCCGCGGCTGAAACCTTCGAGCACGCCGGCGTGCTCGCGCGCGTGGACGACGTGGACGCGCCGCAACCCAACATCCTGCTGCTGCGCTGCAGCGGCACGCGCCGCTTCACGCTGGACGCCCCGCGCCAGGACAGCGACGGCCTGTGGCGCGCCGACGTCCATTTCCTGCCGGAGGACGCCACCGTCCCGCCCGGCGAGGAATTCCAGGGCGCCGCCAACGCCCTGGCCCGTGCCCTGGAGGCCCTGGAGTCGCAAGGCATGCACCTGTGCGAGGGCGAGCCCAAGCTGGACGACGCCGGCTGGGTGGCCAACCGCTGGTGCGAGCTGCTGCCCCTGCCGTTGAGCGCGCGCCAGAAGCTCATGCTGCTGTCCGACCCGCTGATGCGGCTGCGCCTGGTGGACGACGTATTGCGCCAGCGCGGGCTGGTGACGGGCTGAAGGGAACGCAGGCGCCCTGCTGTCCGGGGAAAGTGCTTGTGCCCCGTCCGCCTGGTGGCAAGGGTGCCTCGCACCCTCGTCCGTCTTGTCGGGATGCTGGCGCACCGGCGTTGGCCCCGGCCATGCCGCTCGAACGCCACACCCCGGTGTTACTGGCACGCCTGGACCGCTTGCGCCCAGGCGCCCAACGGCAGGTGTTAGACCGTCTAACACCGTGTTCAGGGGGCAGCACCATGCCGGCCGCCGCAGGACTTGCCCCCGGCCGTGCACCCCGCCTGTAGGAGGCCCGCGACCTTGGCCAGCCGCCGGCGCCGCGCCGCTCACCCCCCGTGGCGCTCCAACAGCTTGCGCACCGGCGCCGGTAAACCCATCTCGAAAGCCTCCTCCACCGACACCCAGCGCCCCGCGGGCAGCAGCGCCTGGGCGGCCGCGCGGGCGGCGGCGTCGCCAGCGGGCAGCTCGTGCAGCCAGGGCTGCAGCACCCAGTCGAAGTGCGTGAGGGCGTGCTCCACGGCCGGCAGCGCCTCGCCCTGGCCCGGCAGCGCGGCCAGCAGGCGCTGCAGCGCGGCGGGGTCCTCGTACTCCGGCAGGCTCCACAGCCGCGCCCACACGCCGCTGTCCGGACGCTGGGTCAGCCACAGGCGGCCGTCCTGTTCCAGCCACAGCAGCGCGTGGCTGCGCTGGCCGCGCTTGAGCTTCCTGGTCTTGACGGGGTAGCGCGTGGGCTCGCCCTGCGCACGGCCCACGCACGTCTGCTGCAGCGGGCACAGCAGGCAGCTCGGCTTGCGCAGCGTGCAGACGGTGGCGCCCAGGTCCATCAGGCCCTGGGTGTAGGCCTCCATGCCGGTGGCCGGCAGAAGCGCCTCGGCGCGCGCCCACAGCTCGCGCTCGGCGCTGGCCTGCGACAGGTCGGCCGAGAAACCCAGCGCACGGGTGAGCACGCGCTTGACGTTGCCGTCCAGGATGGCGGCGCGCTCGCCGAAGCAAAACGCCGCGATCGCCGCCGCCGTGGAGCGCCCAATGCCGGGCAGCGTGGCCAGCACGGCGCTGCTGCGCGGAAAGGCGCCGCCGTGCTGCTCCATCACCGCCTGCGCGCAGCGGTGCAGGTTGCGCGCGCGGCTGTAGTAGCCCAGGCCGCTCCAGAGGGCCAGCACGTCGTCCTGCGGCGCGGCGGCCAGCGCCGCCACGTCGGGAAAGCGCGCCAGGAAGCGGTCGTAGTACGCCAGCACCGTGGACACCTGGGTCTGCTGCAGCATGATTTCCGACAGCCACACGCGGTACGGATCGCGCGTGTTCTGCCAGGGCAAGTCGTGGCGCCCATGCGTGCGCTGCCAGGCCACGACGCGTTCGGCCAGGGAAGGAGAAACGGCCTCGCCGGCCGAGAAGTCTTGGGTTCGCATCGGGGAAGAAAAGGGTCAGGCGGCTCGCGCCTGCAGATGGGGGCTGTCGGCACCCGTCAAGAGAGCTGGGACGTTCTCCAGCCGGCCCAACAGGCGTTGGGCGTGAATGAAGCTTTCCTGCTCCAGCAGCTCCTGCGCTTCGAGCTCGCCGATGCGCTGCTGCAGCTCCTCGGTGGCCAGTTGCAGGCGCTGCACGCTGTCGTGGCGGTGCTGCAGCCGCTCGCGCGAGCGCTCCAGCCGCGTCTGCGCGGGCGTCCACAGGGCGTGGCTCCAGCTCTCCAGCTCGGCGGTGGCGGCGTTGAACAGCCGCACCAGGCGTGACTGCAGCATGCGCAGCAGCCGCGTCTGGTGCTGCGGCTGCAGCAGCCGCAGCAGGTTGGTCACACCCAAGTGGCGCGTGTAGGCGCCGCTGAGCACGGTGAGCTCGTCCATGTAGGGCTGCAGCGGCGGGGGCGTCTGCGCCTGCAGCGGCAGCGAGAAGGTGGTGGCGATGGCGCCGTAGCCGGCGGCCATCACGCCGTGGATGTCGTTGCAGCGGCGCTGCGCTTGGGCCAGGCGCAACTGCAGCCGCTGGCTCAGCGCGGCAAAGGCGCGTCCCATCAGCGCCGGGCGCTGCCAGGTGTTGCCGCTTTCCTCGCGCATGCGGCGCAGCTCGGCGTGCAGGGTTTGCGCGTGCAGCCCGGCCAGCAGCTCCTGCGCCATGCGGGCGTGGACAGCGCGCAGGGCATCGAGCCGCTCGCAGCAGTCCTGCAGTTGTTGGGTGTCGTGGTTCACGCGCTGCTGCAGCGCCAGCAGCCGCGCGGCGCTGCGCTCCTGCAGCTCGCGCAGCTCGCCCATGCGGGCGGCCAGGTCGGCCTGGTGTTCGTCCTGCAGCAGGGCCAGCCGCAGTGCCAGCGCGTGGGCCTGGAGCTGCAGCGGCTGGCCCGCCTGGTGGCGCAGCCGCAAGGCGCCGATCAGCTCGACACAGTCCTCATCGAGCAGGTCGTGCTCGCCCAGCACCTGCGCCAGCTCGTCAGCCGGGCAGCCTGGCGGCCGAGGCCACATCGGCACCTCGGTCGAGGAAAAAAAGAGTTTGTCGAGCATGTGCAAGCCAGCAGGCCGGGGATGCAAAGGCCATTGTGGCCCAGCCCCCCCCGTGGACACGGGTGAGGCAAACACTTGCTGACAGGAAAGCCACAGGCACTGCGGAAATTCACCGCCGCTGACACCTTGGGCAGAAAAAGGTCGAGCGTTGCGCCTGCACCAGTCGCTGCACGGGAGTGCCGCAGCGCCGGCAGTCCTGGCCTTCGCGGCCGTAGACCCCGGCCTCGTGCTGGAAGGCGCCGCTCATGCCATGGGCGTCGCGGAAGTCGCGCAACGTCGAGCCGCCCAGCTCCAGCGCGCGTCCCAGGATGCGGCGCAGCGCCTGCAGCAGCTTCTCGCAGCGCGCCAAGCTCAGCGTGTTGGCGGGGGTGCGCGGGTCGATGCCGGCCTCGTAGAGCGCCTCGCAGGCGTAGATGTTGCCGGCGCCCACCACGATGTCACCGGCCAGCAGCGCGGTCTTGATGGGGACGCTGCGGCGGCTGAAGCCCTCGTGCAGCCGCGCCGCGGTGAGCGCGGGGTCGAAGGGCTCACAGCCCAGCCGCGCCAGGAGCCTGGCGGCCATGCCCGCGTCCAGCGCGGGCGACCAGACCACGGCGCCGAAGCGGCGCGGGTCGGTCAGCCGCAATGTGCCGGCGTCGGTGGCGAGGTCGAAGTGCTCGTGCTTCGTCGGCGCATGGGCTTGCTCCAGCAGGGCCAGCGAGCCCGACATGCCCAGGTGCAGCAGCAGGCCTCCCTGGGGGGCGCCGGTGCCAGCGTCCAGCAGCGGCAGCCAGATGTACTTGCCGCGCCGCTGCAGCGTGCCCACGCGCAGGCCCACGAGCGATTGCGGCTCCACGCCCAGCGGCCAGCGCAGCGCAGCGCCCACGCGCACGCGCACGGCGCGGACAATGGAACCTTCCAGCCGCGGCGCGACGCTGCGCCGCGTGACTTCGACTTCAGGCAATTCAGGCATCGGCATGATTATCCGCAGCGCTGCCGATGGCCTCGCGGGAGTGGCGGGGTCACCGGCCACCTAGAATGAAAACGCAAAAGGAGTGCTGATGGCCGGATTTGCCTCGCAATGGTTCAAGCGCCCGCTGCGCGCGCAACTGCGCGGCGTGGCCGCCGCCGCCATGCTGTGCACCGCATACGCGGCGCAGGCCCAAACGCAGACGCCGGCGCCGGCCGAGGCCCCGGCTTCCAGCCCAAGTGCAAGCCCGGCTGCGCCGGTGCCGCAGAACTCGGCGCTGGACACGCCGCTGCTCTACCAGTTGCTGGTGGGTGAGATCGTGTTGCGCAACGGCCAGGCGGGCGACGCCTACCAGCTCTACCTGGACGCCGCGCGGCGGCTGCGCGACGAGGGGCTGTTCCGCCGCACGGTGGAGATCGCGCTGCAGGCCCGTGCGGGCGACCAGGCGCTGCAGGCCGCCAAGGCCTGGCGCCAGGCGCTGCCGCAGTCCGGCGAGGCACTGCGCTTCGAGCTGCAGTTGCTGCTGGCGCTGCACCGCGGCAACGAAGTGGCCGAGCCGCTGCGCACGCTGCTGGAGCGCAGCCCCGACGCCGAGCGCCCGGGCCTGATCGCCACGCTGCCGCGGCTGCTGCAGCGCCAGGACCAGCCGCGCGAGACGGCGCAACTGCTGGACAACGTGCTCAAACCCTACCTGGAGCGGCCGGACACGCGCACCATCAGCCGCGTCGCACAGGGCAGCGCCTGGTTGTCCGCGGGCGAAGCGCAACGCGCCCTGTCGCTGGCGGAACAGGCGGCGGCCGACGATCCGAACTCGCCCGCGCCGGCCCTGCTGGCGCTGGAGATGCTGCCGCGCCAGGTGGCGGCCGACGCGCTGGTGCGCCGCTACATGGAGCAGCCGCAGGCCGAGCCGGCGGTGCGGCTGTCGTATGCCCGCACCCTGAGCGCCATGCAGCGCTACGGCGAGGCGGTGCAGCAAGTCGAGCTGGTCACGCAGGCCAAGCCGGATGTGGCGCCGCCCTTCCTGATGTTGGGCGCGTTGCGGCTGGAGCTGCGCGAGCCCGCGCGCGCCGAAGTCGCGCTGCAGCGCTATCTGCAACTGGTGCGCGAACAGGGCGCCAGTGCCAACGAGGAAGGCGAGGACGAGCCCGCCGACGAGGCCCGCCAGCGCGGCGTGACGCAGGCGCAACTGCTGCTGGCCCAAGCGGCCGAGCAGCGCGGCGACATGGCGCAGGCCGAGCGCTGGCTCGCCGGCATAGACGACCCGCAGCGCCTGGTGGAAGTGCAGGCGCGCCGCGCGCTGCTGCTGGCGCACCAGGGCCGCGTGGACGAAGGCCGTGCCCTGCTGCACGCCCTGCCTGAGCGCAGCGAGGAGGAGGCGCGCGCCAAGCTCATGGCCGAGGTGCAGTGGCTGCGCGAGCTCAAGCGCTGGGACGAAACCTACAAACTGCTGGCCGCGGGCAACCAGCGCTTCAGTGCCGATCCGGACCTGCTGTACGAGCAGGCCATGGCGGCCGAGAAGCTGGATCGCGTGGACGAGATGGAGCGGCTGCTGCGCCAGGTGATCACGCTCAAGCCGGACCACCAGCACGCCTACAACGCGCTGGGCTACTCGCTGGCCGAGCGCAACCAGCGGCTGCCGGAGGCGCGGCAGCTCATCGCCAAGGCGCTGGAGCTGGCGCCGGGCGACCCCTTCATCATCGACAGCTTGGGCTGGGTCGAATTCCGCATGGGCAACACGCAGGAGGCCCTGCGGCTGCTGCAGCAGGCCTACACGGCGCGGCCGGACATCGAAATCGCCGCACACCTGGGTGAAGTGCTGTGGACGCTGGGCCGGCGCGACGAGGCGCTGCGCGTGTGGCGCGAAGCCCGCGGGCGCGACGGCAGCAACGAGCTGCTGCGCGCGACGCTGGCGCGATTGAAGGTCGACTTGTGATGCGCCGGCGCCGGCTGGCCGCCGCGCTGCCGGCGGTGCTGCTGGCCGCATGCGCGCAGCCCCCGCGCGCCGTGGCGCCGGACGTGGTGGCCGGCCGCCTGGCCGTGCAGGTGGACGCCTTCAACGAGGCCCCGGCGCGCAGCTTCAGCGCCGCCTTCGAGCTGCAGGGCAATGCCGAGCGAGGCCAACTGCAGCTCACCTCGCCCTTGGGCACGGTGCTGGCGCGCGCACAGTGGATGCCGGGGCAGGCGCTGCTGCAGACCTCGCAGGGCGAAAGCCGCGACAGCAGCCTGGACGCGCTCTCGGAGCGCATGTTGGGCGAGCCCATGCCGCTGGCCGCGCTCATCGAGTGGCTGCATGGCCGTCCATGGCCCGGTGCTCCGGTGCAGCGCCTGGCCGACGGCTTCGAGCAAATGGGCTGGCGCATTGACCTCAGCCGCTATGGCGATGGCGTGCTGCTGGCGCAGCGGTCGCAGCAGCCGGCCATAGGGGTGCGGGCGCGGCTGGATCAGAATCCCTGATTCATTTTTGAGTTCTTGCCGGCCTGCCCGGCGGCTTTGCCTCCATCGCCCATGTCCTTGCGCGCGCTCTACGACGTCCCTGCCCCCGCCAAGCTGAACCTCTTCCTGCACGTGGTGGGACGCCGCGAGGACGGTTATCACCTGCTGCAGTCGGTGTTCGTCCTCATCGACTGGAGCGACACGCTGCACTTCGAGCTGCGGCACGACGGGCAGTTGCACCGCCACGACCTGGGGCCGGCGTTGCCGGAAGACGATCTGTCTCTGCGCGCGGCGCGGCTGCTGCAGCAGCGCAGCGGCACGGCGCTGGGGGCGGACATCTCCGTGCTCAAGCGCGTGCCCTGGGGCGCGGGCCTGGGCGGCGGCAGCTCCGACGCGGCCAGCGTGCTGCTGGCGCTCAACCGCCTCTGGGGCTTGAACTGGAGCCGCGCGCAACTGCTGGAGCTCGCGCCGCTGCTGGGGGCGGACGTGCCTTTCTTCGTTGGCGGGCGCAATGCGTTCGTCGAGGGCATTGGCGACCGCCTCACGCCGCTGGAGGTGCCGGTGGAGCGATTCGCCGTCATCAAGCCACCTGTGGAACTCCCTACGAAGAACATTTTTTCGAGCCCCCTGTTGTCAGGCCGAAAAACCGATGCTATAGTCGCGCTCTTTCCTGCAAACGACGTGACGCACACGATCTTGCAGCCAGGCTTCGGTCACAACGACTTGCAAGCCGCCGCTGAAAATCAAGCTCACGAGGTAGCGCAAGCTGCCCAGTGGTTGCGGGCCCGATACGGCAATAGCCGAATGACAGGTTCCGGAAGCGCAGTGTTTGCAAGAATAAAAAAACGTGCTACAATCGATGTCTCGCTTACGGCGACAAAGTTAGAAGATGATGCAAGTGCACTGGCATCGCTTCCGACGAAGTGGGCGGGAAGGTTGTGCAGCAGTTTGAGCCGTCATCCATTGGATGGCTGGGTCGGCTGACAAGTTTCAGGTGCTGGCGCGAGCCGGAACCGGTGTAGGGGAGTCGCCAAGTTGGTCAAGGCATCGGATTTTGATTCCGACATGCGAGGGTTCGAGTCCTTCCTCCCCTGCCAAATAAATAAGTAGTGTCATCACCCAAGCTTGCGGCGCCGCTTTGACGGCGCCGCTTCGCTTCCAAAACCCGTTTCGACGGAGCGCGCATCGTGTTGTTCAATACCGTGCTGTTCACCGGCAACGCCAATCCGTTGCTGGCCCAGGAAATCGCCACCCACCTGGGCGTCGAAGTCGGCAAGGCTTCTGTCGGCCGCTTCTCCGATGGGGAAGTCACCGTCGAGATCCAGCAGAACGTGCGTGCGCGCGACGTGTTCGTGGTGCAGTCCACCTGCGCTCCGACCAACGAGAACCTGATGGAACTGCTCATCATGGTCGATGCGCTCAAGCGTGCCAGTGCGCGCCGCATCACGGCCGTGATGCCCTACTTCGGCTACGCCCGCCAGGACCGCCGCCCGCGCTCCACCCGCGTGCCCATCAGCGCCAAGGTCGTGGCCAACCTGCTGGAGACCGTGGGCGTCGAGCGCGTGCTGACCATGGACCTGCACGCCGACCAGATCCAGGGCTTCTTCGACATCCCGGTGGACAACATCTACGCCTCGCCGGTGCTGCTGTCCGACCTCAAGAGCCGCAGCTACACCGATCTGGTGGTGGTGAGCCCGGACGTCGGCGGCGTGGTGCGCGCCCGCGCCCTGGCCAAGCAGTTGGGCTGCGACCTGGCCATCATCGACAAGCGCCGTCCCGCCGCCAACGTCTCCGAAGTGATGCACGTCATCGGCGAGATCGAAGGCCGCAACTGCGTGATCATGGACGACATGATCGACACAGCCGGCACGCTGGTGAAGGCGGCCGAAGTCCTCAAGGACCGCGGCGCCAAGAACGTTTACGCCTACTGCACGCACGCCGTGTTCTCCGGCCCGGCTATCGACCGCATCCAGAACTCGGCGCTGGACGAAGTGGTGATCACCAACACCATCCCCATGAGCGAAGCCGCCCGCGGCTGCCGCAAGATCCGCCAGCTCTCCGTGGCCTTCCTGTTCGCGGAGACCATCCGGCGCATCTCGGACGGCGAATCGGTGACGTCTCTGTTCGCCGAGCAGAACAATAATTTCTGATGAATGAGCGGGCTCCCTTGCGGGAGCCCTTTTCGCATGGCGGGCCTCTCGGCCCGTTTACACCTTGGGCAGCCTGGTCGCGGGTGCCCGATTCACTTGGAGTGAAGCATGAAATTCGTCGCTTTTGAGCGCACCCTGCAGGGGACCGGAGCGAGCCGCCGCCTGCGCATTGCTGGCAAGGTACCTGGCATCGTTTATGGCGCCGGCGAGCCCGCCACGATCGAGCTGGACCACAACGCCCTGTTCCACGCCCTGAAGAAGGAAGCTTTCCACAGCTCCCTGCTGGAAATGGAACTCAACGGCGAGACCTCCAAGGTCATCCTGCGTGACTACCAGATGCACGCCTGGAAGCCCATCGTGATGCACATCGACTTCCAGCGCGTGGACGAAACGACCCGCCTGCACAAGAAGGTGCCGCTGCACTTCACGAACGAAGAGAACTCGCCGGCCGTCAAGACCGACAAGTGCACCATCGCTCACGTGACCACCGAGATCGAAGTCGAGTGCCTGGCCGCCCAGCTGCCCGAATTCCTGACCGTGGACCTGGGCGAGTTGGTCAATGGCCAGTCGCTGCACGCCTCCGACCTGAAGCTGCCGGCCAACGTCAAGCTGGTCAACCGTGGCCGCAACCCGGTGATCGTCGTGGCCAACCCGCCCAAGGCCGAAGAAGAGATCGTGGCTCCGGTGGTTGCCGCCGCTCCCGCCAAGGGCAAGAAGGGCAAGAAGTAATTGCCTGGGGCCTCACGGCCTCTGCCTTCTCGAAAAAGCCCCGCCCAGCGGGGCTTTTTTTACGTGCGCGGCCTGCAGGCTCAACTGTGCGCCGCGCCGCTTCGCGGCTTGCGCCGCCGGGCCTGATGCCCTGCCCGCGCCGGCCGGCACATCCGCCTCGCGATAATCCACACCATGATTCGACTGCTGGTGGGCCTGGGCAATCCCGGCCCGGAATACGAGGACACGCGCCACAACGCCGGCTTCTGGTGGGTGGACGCCGTGGCGCGTCAGTTGCGCACGACGCTGGTGGCCGACCGCAGCTACTGGGGCCTGGTCGCGCGGGTCAACCGCCCCGAAGGCCCGCTGTGGCTGCTGGAGCCCCAGACCTACATGAACCTGTCCGGCAAGTCCGTGGCGGCGCTGGCGCGCTTCTTCAAGATCGCGCCGGAGGAAATCCTGGTTGCGCACGATGAGCTGGACGTGCTGCCCGGCCAGATGAAGCTCAAGCGCGGCGGCAGCCACGCGGGCCACAACGGCCTCAAGGACATGCAGGCCCAGCTCGGCAGCGCCGATTTCTGGCGGCTGCGGCTGGGCATCGGCCATCCCGGCGTGAAAGCCGAGGTCGTGAACTACGTGCTGAAAAAGCCCTCGCCCACCGACCGCGAGGCCATTTACGCCTGCATTGATAAATCGCTGCAGGCGCTGGACCTGCTGCTGGCGGCCGACATGGAGCGCGCCACCATGAAGCTCAACGCCCGCCCGCCGCGGCCCAAACCGCCCAAGCCGGCGGCAGCACCAGCCGCCGCTGCGACGCCCGCCGCTCCCACCGCCAGCGGTGAGGACGGCGAGAACAAAGGCAGCGTCTCCTGATGAAGCGCGTGCTGCTACCCGCCTTGCTGCTGGCGGCCGCCACCGCGGCCTCGGCACAAGCCGTCTACCGCTGCGGACCGGACGGCAGCGACTACCGCCAGACGCCCTGCCCCGGCGGCCAGGCGCTGAACGTGGCCGACCCGCGCACCGACGCGCAGCGCAGCGAGGCTGCCCAGCGCGCACAGCGCGATGCGGAACTGGCCCAGGGGCTGCGGCAGCCGGCGCCGGCAGGTGGGGCAGCCGCCTCACCGGCCCGCTCGGCAAGACCTGCCGCGCCGCCAACGGCAGAGCACAAGACGGCAGACCACAAATCGGCCAGCAGCCGCCACCACGGCAAGCGGCATCACACCGCTGCTGAAAACGCCCGCACGGCCCGCGCGCCCGTGGAGCTGAAGCCCGCGAAGACGTCCAAAGCCAAGCCGGCAGACGCCCAGCCCTGACGGGCAACCCTGAAGGGCTCCAGGGCCTGGCTGCCAGGCCTTCCGCTCAAAGGAAGGTGCGGCAGGCCCGCTTTGGAAACGACAAGGCCGGCATGTCGCCGGCCCTTGCCCAGGAAAAGTCAGCTCAACCCGCGGAGCTCGATGCCGCCGTCGCGGCCTGCAGCCGGCGGTACTTGGCCCACAGCGATTCCTTGTCTTCCACGCGCTGCGGGTTGACCGGGATGCAGCTCACGGGGCAGACCTGCACGCATTGCGGCTCGTCGAAGTGGCCCACGCACTCGGTACAGCGCTCCGGGTCGATCTCGTAGAACTCCACGCCCAGCGAGATGGCCAGGTTGGGACATTCGGGCTCGCAAACGTCGCAGTTGATGCACTCGTCGGTGATCATGAGCGCCATCAACGCTCTCCTTCTTACTTCAGTGATGTGGGGGACGGTGGCCTAGTGCAGCGTCAGGCGCGGCTCACGCGTTCCTGCAGGCGGCGCAGGACCGAGGGTGCCACGAACTTGGAGACATCACCGCCCAGGGTGGCAATCTCGCGGACGAAGGTGCCGCTGACGAACTGGTACTGGTCGCTGGGCGTGAGGAACAGCGTCTCCACGTCCGGCATGAGCTGGCGGTTCATCCCCGCCATCTGGAACTCGTACTCGAAGTCGCTCACCGCGCGCAGGCCGCGCACCACCACCTTGCCGCCGTGCTCGACCACGAAGTCGCGCAGCAGGCCGCGAAAAGCGATGACTTCCACGTTCGGATAGGCCCGCGCCACCTCGCGTGCGATCTCCAGCCGCTCGTCCACGTTGAACATGGTGCGCTTGTGGTGCCCGGCGGCCACGGCCAGGATGAGCCGCTCGAACAGCCGGCTGGCACGGCGCATGAGGTCCTCGTGGCCCAGCGTCAGCGGATCGAAGGTGCCGGGATAGACGGCGGTGAGCCGCGTGGTGCTGGTCATGGCTGGGCCTCCGTGACAGAAGCGGTGCCGCCCGCGTGGTCGTCGCGCTGCAGCAGGTGGAAGAACACGGCGCCGGCCCGCCCTTGCCGGTGCAGCCGCAGCCCCGCGGGCGCCTGCGTCAACGCCACCGGCGCCTCCAGGTAAATGAACCCATCCGACGCCAGCAGCGGGCGTGCCGCCGCGATCGAGGCGTCGAACAGGTTGGCGTCGAAAGGCGGGTCGATGAAGACCAGCTCGAAACTGCCCGGCGCGGCGCTGCGCATCCAGGCGATGGCATCGGCCTGCCGCACGTCCATTTGCGAGGCTTTCAGACGCTGCTGCGACGCGCGCAGGCTGGCCGCCAGTTGCGTGTCGCGCTCCAGGAGGGTGACCTGGGCCGCGCCGCGCGAGGCGGCCTCGAAGCCCAGCGCCCCGCTGCCTGCGTAGGCGTCCAGCACACGCCAGCCGGATAAATCCTGGCCCAGCCAATTGAAGAGGGTTTCGCGCACGCGGTCCGGCGTGGGCCGCAGCCCGGGCTTGTCGGCCACGGGCAGCTTGCTGCGCTTCCACAGCCCGCCGATCAGCCGCACCTCGCGCGGCGCGTTGGCGGTGGCTGCAGCAGAGCGGGACGCGCCGCCGCGCGCCTCGCGCGTCGGCGCGTGGCTTTTCATGGCCGGACCGGAATCCCGTCGCGCGCCAGCAGCGCCTTGGCCTGCGCCACGGTGAACTCGCCGTAGTGGAAGATGCTGGCCGCCAGCACCGCGTCGGCGCCGCCGATGCGAATGCCTTCGGACAGGTGCTCCAGCGCGCCCACGCCGCCGGAAGCGATGACGGGCACGGGCACGGCGTCGCTCACCGCGCGGGTGAGCTCCAGGTTGAAGCCGATCTTGGTGCCGTCACGGTCCATGCTGGTCAGCAGGATTTCGCCCGCGCCGTACTCGGCCATCTGCCGGGCCCAAGCCACGGCGTCCAGGCCGACGTTCTTGCGCCCGCCGTGGGTGTAGACGTCCCAGCCGGGGCCGCGCGCGGCGAGGTCCTCGCCCTTGCGCTCCTTGGCGTCTATGGCCACCACGATGCACTGCGCACCGTACTTCTCGGACGCATCGCGGATCACCTGCGGATTGGCCACGGCGGCGGAGTTGAAGCTCACCTTGTCCGCGCCCGCGTTGAGCAGCCGGCGCACGTCTTCCACGGTGCGCACGCCGCCGCCCACGGTCAGCGGAATGAACACCTGCGAGGCCACGGCCTCGATGATGTGCAGGATGAGGTCGCGCCCGTCGCTGGTGGCGGTGATGTCCAGGAAGGTCAGCTCGTCGGCGCCCTGGTCGTTGTAGCGCGCGGCGATTTCCACCGGGTCGCCGGCGTCGCGCAGCTCCACGAAGTTCACGCCCTTGACGACGCGCCCACCCGTGACATCCAGGCAGGGAATGATGCGTTTGGCGAGCATTTAGCGGGCGACGCCTTCGAGCAGCTCGTCGGCGCGCTCCTGGGCCTTGGCGAAGTCCAGCGCGCCGGTGTAGATGGAGCGGCCGCAGATCACGCCCTCCACGCCCTCGCTGTACACCTCGCACAGCCGCTCGATGTCGGTCATGTTGGACAGGCCGCCGGAGGCGATGACGGGCACCGACAGCGCCTGCGCGAGCTTGACGGTGGCGTCGATGTTGATGCCCGTGAGCATGCCGTCGCGGCCGATGTCGGTGTAGATCACGCCTTCGACGCCGTAGTCCTCGAACTTGCGCGCCAGGTCCACCACCTCGTGGCCGGTGAGCTTGCTCCAGCCGTCGGTGGCGACCTTGCCGTCCTTGGCGTCCAGGCCCACGATGATGTGGCCGCCGAAGGCGCTGCAGGCGTCCTTGAGCAGGCCCGGGTTCTTGACCGCGGCGGTGCCGATGATCACGAAGCTCAGGCCGTCGTCGAGGTAGCGCTCGATGGTGTCGAGGTCGCGGATGCCGCCGCCGAGCTGCACCGGGATCTCGTCGCCCACCTCGGCGAGGATGGACTTGATGGCAGCCTCGTTGACGGGCTTGCCGGCGAAGGCGCCGTTGAGGTCCACCAGGTGCAGCCGGCGCGCGCCGGCATCAACCCAGCGCCGCGCCATGGCGGCCGGGTCCTCGCCAAACGTGGTGGATGCATTCATGTCGCCTTGTTGAAGGCGCACGCATTTACCGTCCTTGAGGTCGATGGCGGGGATGAGGAGCATGGCTCGGCAGAGCAATTAGGGGTTGGAAAGGAAAACCGATTTCTCGGTACTTCGGAGCTTGGGGAGCTTCAGGGCTTCCAGAGCAGGAAGTTGCGGTAGAGCGCCAGGCCGTGGGCCGCGCTTTTCTCCGGGTGGAACTGGGAGGCAAAAATGTTATCCCTGGCCACCACGCAGGTAAAGCTGCCACCGTAGTCGGTTTCACCCGCACTGTGAGCAGCGTTTTCAGGCACGGCGTAGTAGCTGTGCACGAAATAGAAATAAGCCTCGTCGGGCACGCCGGCCCAAATGGGGTGCGGCTGCGTCTGGCGCACTTGGTTCCAGCCCATGTGCGGCACCTTGAAGCGGCTGCCGTCGGCCTGCAGCCGGCCTTCGAGTTGGAAGCGGCGCACGCGGCCCGGGATCAGCCCCAGGCCCGGCGTGTCCTGCTCCTCGCTGTGGTCCAGCAGCATCTGCATGCCCACGCACACGCCCATGAGCGGCTTGCTGGCGGCGGCTTCCAGCACGGCTTCGCGCAGGCCGGAATGGCCCATCTCGCGCAGGCAGTCGGCCATGTGGTGAGGCGCCGCACCGGCCGGCTGGTGGTTGTCCAGCTCGCGCATGCAGTCGCGCATGGCGCCTTGGCCCGGCAACACCACACGCTCGGCGGCACGCACGTCCTCGGGACGCGAGGTGATGACGACGGTCAGGCCGGTGCCCTCGGCCACGTGCAGCACGGCCTGCGACACCGAGCGCAGGTTGCCCATGCCGTAATCGACGACCGCGACGGTGCGGTTGCTCATCTCAGAGACACCCTTTGGTGGAAGGAATCACGTCGGCGGCGCGCTCGTCCACCGTCCAGGCCATGCGCAGCGCGCGTCCAAACGCCTTGAAGATCGTCTCGCACTGGTGGTGCGCGTTGACGCCCTTGAGGTTGTCGATATGCAGGCTCACCAGGGCGTAATTCACGAAACCCTGGAAGAACTCGAACACGAGCTGCGTGTCCAGCGCGCCAATCGTGGCGCGCGTGAACTCCACGCCCATGTGCAGCCCCGGGCGGCCGGAGAAGTCCACCACCACGCGCGAGAGCGCCTCGTCCAGCGGCACGTAGCTGTGGCCGTAGCGGGTCAGGCCCTTCTTGTCGCCCACGGCCTTGGCCACGGCCATGCCCAGGGTGATGCCCACGTCTTCCACGGTGTGGTGGCCGTCGATGTGCAGGTCGCCCGCGCACTCGACTTCCAGGTCCACCAGGCCGTGGCGGGCGATCTGGTCGAGCATGTGGTCGAAGAAGCCGATGCCCGTGGCCAGCTTGGCCTGGCCGCTGCCGTCGAGGTTGATACGCACGCGTATCTGCGTTTCCTTGGTATCGCGCCGGACTTCGGCGATACGGGGTTCTCGGGACGACATCACAGGCTCGCTTTCAGGGCGTCGATCATCAAACGGTTTTCGGCGGGCGTGCCCACCGTCAGGCGCAGGCAGTTGGCCAGCAGCGGGTGCAGCGCGGAGACGTTCTTCACCAGCACGCCGCGGGACTTCATGCCCTCGAAGGCCTTTTTCGCATCCGGCACGCGCACCAGGATCATGTTGGCCTCACTGGGATACGCCCGCGCCCCGGGCAGTTCCCGCAGTTGGGCCAGCAGCGCGGCGCGCTCCTCGCGCAGCACCGCCGCCTGGCGCGCGAACTCGTCCGCATGCTCCAGCGCGAAGAGGGTGGCCTCCGCGTTGAGCGCGCTGATGTTGTAGGGCGGGCGCACCTTGTCGATCTCGTGCACCAGCGCCGCGGCGCCGGCCATATAGCCCAGGCGCACGCCGGCCAGGCCGAACTTGGAGAGCGTGCGCATCACCAGCACGTGCGGGTACTGCGCCATGCGCTGCATCCACGAGCGCGAGGAGAAGGGCTGATAGGCCTCGTCGAACACCACGAAGCCGTTGCCCAGCGCGCCCACGGCGTCCACGATGCGCTGCACCACGGCGTCGTCAAAGAGGTTGGCGGTCGGGTTGTTCGGGTAAGCGATGTAGGTGATGGCCGGGCGGTGCTCTTCGATGGCGGCCAGCATGGCGGCCTCGTCCAGCTCGAAGTCGGCCGTCATCGGCACGCCCACGAACTGCAGGCCCTGCAGCCTGGCCGACATCTCGTACATCACAAAGCCGGGCAGCGGCGCCAGGATCTTGGCGCCGGGCCGGTCACAGGCCAGCGCCAGCAGCGAGATCAGCTCATCGGACCCGTTGCCCAGCATCAGCGCGCAGCCCTCGGGCAGCTCGACGTGCTTGGACAGCGCCGCGACCACGTCGCCCACGCAAGTCGTCGGGTAGCGGTTGATGGCCACCTTGCCCAGGCGCTCGCCCAGCGCCGCCTGCAGCGGCTGCGGCAAGGTAAAAGGGTTTTCCATCGCGTCCAGCTTCACCAGGCCACGGCTGTCCTGGATGGCGTAGGCGTGCATGGACTGCACATCCTGGCGGATGACGCGCTGCATCAGCGCCTGCAGGGAATCCGTCGTGGGGGTCTTGGGGGCCGTCATCACACGCCCTCCTTCTTGATGAGGCGGAGCTCCGCGGCCTGCGCGTGGGCCTGCAGCCCTTCGCCGTAGGCCAGCTCGGCGGCGATGCGGCCCAGCTGCTGCGCGCCCTGCTCGCTCACCTCGATGAGGCTGCTGCGCTTCTGGAAGTCGTAGGTGCCCAGCGGCGAGGAAAAGCGCGCCGTGCCGGACGTCGGCAGCACGTGGTTGGGGCCCGCGCAGTAGTCGCCCAGGCTTTCGCTGGTGAACGCGCCCAGGAAGATGGCGCCGGCATGGCGCAGCAGCGGCTCCCAGCGGTGCGGCTCGCTGGAGCTGACCTCCAGGTGCTCCGGGGCGATGCGGTTGCTGATCTCGCAGGCCTCCTCCATGGAGCGCGTGTGGATCAGCGCGCCGCGGCCTTCCAGCGAGGCGCGGATCACGTCCGCGCGCGGCATGCCCGGCAGCAGCCGCTCGACGGCCTCGCGCACCTGCGCGATGTAGGCCTCGTCGGGGCACAGCAGGATGCTTTGCGCCAGCTCGTCGTGCTCGGCCTGGCTGAACAGGTCCATGGCCACCCAGTCCGCCGGCGTGCTGCCGTCGGCCAGCACCAGGATCTCGCTGGGCCCGGCAATCATGTCGATGCCCACCTGGCCGAAGACGCGGCGCTTGGCGCTGGCGACGTAGGCGTTGCCCGGGCCGGTGATCTTGTCCACGCGCGGGATGGACGCCGTGCCGTAGGCCAGCGCCGCCACGGCCTGCGCCCCGCCCACGGTGAAGGCGCGGTGCACGCCGGCCACGTAGGCGGCGGCCAGCACCAGCGGGTTCTTCTCGCCCTTGGGCGTGGGCACCACCATCACGATTTCCGGCACGCCGGCCACGTGGGCGGGAATGGCGTTCATCAGCACGCTGGACGGATAGGCCGCCTTGCCGCCGGGCACGTAGATGCCCACGCGGTCCAGCGGCGTGACCTTCTGGCCCAGCAGCGTGCCGTCCTCGTCGCGGTAGCTCCAGCTCTTGCCGCTGGCTTCGAGCTGGCGCTCGTGGTAGCTGCGCACGCGCTTGGCGGCGAACTCCAGCGCTTCGCGCTGCGCGGGGGTGATGGCGTCGAACGCGGCCTTGAGCTCCTCGCGGCCCAGCTCCAGAGCGGCGACGCTGTCGGCCTGCACGCCGTCAAAGCGGGCGGTGAACTCCAGCACGGCGGCGTCGCCGCGGGTGCGCACGGCCTCGATGATCTCCGCCACGCGATGCTCGATCGCGGCATCGGTCTCGGCCGACCAATGCAGGACACGCTGGAAGGCTGATTCGAAATCCGCGGCGGCGGTGCTGAGTTGGCGCAGCTGGAGGCTCATGGGATGGACGCAGTGGTTCCGGTTGGTGGAGAAAACTGGAAAGGTTGAAAGGGTCAGGCGGGGATGGCGCCGGCGAAGGCGTCGATGAGGGGCCGCAGCGCGGCGCGCTTGAGCTTCAGCGCGGCCTGGTTCACGACCAGGCGCGAGGAGATGGGCATGATCTGCTCGACCTCCACCAGGTGGTTGGCGCGCAGCGTGGAGCCGGTGGACACCAGGTCCACGATGGCGTCGGCCAGCCCGGTGAGCGGCGCCAGCTCCATGGAGCCGTAGAGCTTGATCAGGTCCACGTGCACGCCCTTGTCGGCGAAGTGCTGGCGCGCGATGTGGGTGTACTTGGTGGCCACGCGGATGCGCGAGCCCTGGCGCACGGCGGCGGCGTAGTCGAAATCGGAGCGCACGGCCACGCTCATGCGGCAGCAGGCGATGCGCAGGTCCAGCGGCTGGTACAGGCCCGTGGCCAGCTCGCCGCCCGCGTGCTCCAGCAGCACGTCCAGGCCGGCCACGCCCAGGTCCGCGCCGCCGTACTGCACGTAGGTGGGCACGTCGGTGGCGCGCACCAGCACCACGCGCACCTCGGCTCGGTTGGTGGGCAGGATGAGCTTGCGCGACTTCTCCGGGTCCTCGCCGACCTCGATGCCTGCGGCGCGCAGCAGCGGCAGGGTCTCTTCGAAGATGCGGCCCTTGGACAGTGCCAGGGTGATGGTGTCGTTCATGGGATGACTACGGCTCAGGCCTTGACGCGCTCGATGTCCGCGCCGACGGCGCGCAGCTTCTCTTCCATGCGGTCGTAGCCGCGGTCGAGGTGGTAGATGCGGTCCACCCGCGTCTCGCCCTGGGCCACCAGGCCGGCGATGACGAGGCTGGCCGAGGCGCGCAAATCCGTGGCCATGACGGTGGCACCGGAGAGCTGCGGAACGCCCTGGATGACGGCGGTGTGGCCGTCCACCTCTATCCTGGCGCCCAGCCGCAGCAGCTCGTTCACGTGCATGAAGCGGTTTTCGAAGATGGTCTCCGTCACCTTGGCGGCGCCTTCGGCCATGCAGTTGAGCGTCATGAGCTGCGCCTGCATGTCGGTCGGGAAGGCCGGGTATTCGCTGGTGCGAAAGCTCACGGCCTTGAGCCGGCCGTCGCCGCGCACGCGTATCCAGTCGGCGCCGGTTTCCATCTGCACGCCGGCCTCGCGCAGCTTGTCCAGCACGGCGTCCAGGTGGTCGGGGCGCGTGTTCTTCAACAGCACGTCGCCGCCGGCCGCGGCCACGGCGCAAATAAAAGTGCCGGTTTCGATGCGGTCGGGGACGATGCGGTGCGGCTCGCGCGGGGCGTGCAGCTCGGCCACGCCCTGGATGCGGATGCGGCTGCTGCCGTGGCCCTCGATGCGCGCGCCCATGGCGATGAGCATCTCGGCCAGGTCGATGACTTCCGGCTCCTGCGCCGCGTTCTCCAGCACCGTCTCGCCCTCGGCCAGCGTGGCGGCCATGAGCAGGTTCTCGGTGCCGGTGACGGTGACCATGTCGGTGGTGATGCGCGCGCCCTTGAGACGGCCGTCGCTGGTGGCGACGATGTTGCCGTGCTCCACCGCGATGGTCGCGCCCATGGCCTGCAGGCCCTTGATGTGCTGGTCCACCGGGCGCGAGCCGATCGCGCAGCCGCCGGGCAGCGACACCGTGGCGCGCCCCAGGCGGGCCAGCAGCGGGCCCAGCACCAGGATGGAGGCGCGCATGGTCTTGACCAGCTCGTAGGGCGCCACGGGCTCTATGCCGGCGCGGGCGTCGATGAGCACCTCGTCGCCGCCGGGGGTGCCGCGTTCGCCGCACCAGTCGGCGGCCACGCCCATGGTGCGCAGCAGCGCCAGCGTGGTGCCCACGTCGCGCAGGCGCGGCACGTTGGCCAGGCGCACGGGCTGCGCGGTCAGCAGCGCGGCGCAAAGCTCAGGCAGCGCCGCGTTCTTGGCGCCGGAGATGACGATCTCGCCCTTCAGGGAGCGGCCGCCGCGGATCAGGAGTTGGTCCATGCTGGGAATGCGGGCAAGGCGGCTCGGCGGCGGCGAAGGGGCTGGCGCGGTCGCCGCGCACGCCCACCGCGGCGACAAGGCCGCGTAGGCGTCAGTGGTGGTGGTCTGCGGAAGGCTGCTGCGCGGCCCATTCGGCCGGCGTCAGCGTCTTCATGGACAGCGCGTGGATTTGCTGGCGCATGCGGTCGCCCAGGGCGGCGTACACACGCTGGTGGCGCGCAATGCGCGAGAGACCTTCGAAGGCGGCGGACACGATGGTGGCGAAGAAATGTTCGCCATCCCCCTCCACCGCCAGGTGCGAACAGTCGAGGCCGGCAGCGATGTAGCTGCGGACTTCGTCAGGGGTGGGATTGGCCATGGTGGCGCGATTCTAGCGGGGCGCGCCAAGCTCCCCCGGCATGCTGGGCCATCTCCCGGGCTTCAACCCGTAACCAAGTCCTTGAAAAACGGCTGGAAAGTGGCCGAAAGCGGCGCCCGCGGCGCGCCGCCCAAGGCCTCAATGCCGCAGCTTGTAGCCGCTGCGCAGCAACTGCAGCGCCACGCCGGCGACGAAAACAAAACTCAGGCCGACCACCGCCAGGCTGGTCCAGGGCGAGACGTCGCCCACGCCGAAGAAGCCGTGGCGAAAGCCGTCGATCATGTAGAAGAAGGGGTTCAGGTGGCTCACGCCCTGCCAGAAGCCCGGCAGCGAGTGCACCGAGTAGAAGACGCCCGACAGGAAGGTCATGGGCATGATGATGAAGTTCTGGAAGGCGGCCATCTGGTCGAACTTCTCGGCCCACAGCCCGGCGATCAGGCCCAGTGCCCCCAGCATGCCCGCGCCCAGCACGGCAAAGACGATGATCCACCATGGCTCGGCCAGCCGCGGCGGCGCGAACCAGGCCGTGACGGCGAACACCCCCAGGCCCACGATCAGCCCGCGCGCCATGGCCGCGCCCGTGTAGGCCACGAACCAGGCCCAGTGCGACAGCGGCGTGACCAGCAGGAACACCAGGTTGCCCGTGATCTTGCTCTGTATGAGCGAGCTGGAGCTGTTGGCGAAGGCGTTCTGCAGCACGCTCATCATCACCAGCCCCGGGATGAGAAAGCTCGTGTAGGCCACGCCCGGATAGACCTGCACGTGCGCCTCCAGCACGTGGCCGAAGATTAATAAATACAGCACCGCGGTGAGCACGGGTGCGGCCACCGTCTGAAAGCTGACCTTGTAGAAGCGCAGGATTTCCTTGCGGAACAGCGTTCCGGCACCCTCGAAACGACCGGCCTTCATGCCGCCACTCCCTGCGCGGCGGCCTCGAACTCGGCGCCCTGCATGATTTCGATGAACACGTCTTCCAGGTCGGCGCGGCCGATTTCCAGCTCCTCCACGCGCACGCCGCTCTGGCGCAGCGCGGCCAGCAGCGTTTCGATCTCGGCGGCGTCATGCGCCTTGAGCTGCACGATGCGGCCGGTGACGCGGGCGTGGGCGGCCAGCGCCGCGGGCAGCACGTCGTCGGTCTTGAAGCGCAGCATGGTGCTGGCGGTGCCCGCGAGCAGGTTGGCCGTGCGGTCCAGCGCCACGATGCGCCCGCGCTTGAGCATGGCGATGCGGTGGCACAGGGCTTCCGCCTCTTCCAGGTAGTGCGTGGTCAGCAGCACGGTGTGGCCCTGGCGGTTGAGCTTGGCGATGAACTGCCACAGCGTCTGGCGCAGCTCCACGTCCACGCCGGCGGTGGGCTCGTCCAGCACGATCACGGGCGGCCGGTGCACCAGCGCCTGCGCCACGAGCACGCGGCGCTTCATGCCGCCGGAGAGCTGGCGCATGTTGGACTGCGCCTTGTCGGCCAGGCCCAGCTCGGTGAGCAGCTCGTCGATCCAGTCGTCGTTGGTCTTGACGCCGAAGTAGCCGCTCTGGATGCGCAGCGTCTCGCGCACGCTGAAGAAGGGATCGAAAACGAGCTCCTGCGGGACGATGCCCAGCTGCTTGCGCGCGCTGGCGTAGTCGCCAACCACGTCGTGGCCCAGCACGGTGACCTGCCCGCCGCTGGCGCGGCTCAGGCCCGCCAGGATGCTGATGAGCGTGGTTTTCCCCGCACCGTTGGGGCCCAGCAGGCCGAAGAACTCGCCCTGCTCGATGTCGAAACTCACGCCGTCGAGGGCGCGGAAAGCGCCGCGCGGCGTGTCGTAGGTCTTGCTGACGTTCTGGAAGCTGACGGCTGGCATAGGGGCGCGATTGTAGGGACGGCACCTCGGCGCCGCAGGCGGCGCGGGTGCGTCACCGGGCAGGCTGCGGGCCTGCGCATGGTCACTGGCCCTCCGCCCCCTGCAGCGCTTTTCTCCGCTGCGCCTTGGGCAGCTTGGCCAGCCGCGCCGCCTCGGCGTGGAACCGGTCCCAGTCGCCGCCCACGCGCTCGAAGAGGCGCATGAAGTCCGGCACCAGGTCGCCGTAGGCGCCCTGCACCGCCAGCGAGGCGTTGTTGGCGCGCTGGACCCAGCCGTCCCAGCCGCCGTCGCCGTGCCACTCGCGCTGCTTGAGCTGCTCGTAGTCGCGGCGGAAATCCGCCATCAGCTCGGCCTTGCGCGCGCGCTTGTCCGCGTCGGAGGCGTCGCTGCGGTAGAGCGCATCCAGCCGCTCGCGCAGGGCGCGCGTGAGAGAACGGAACTGCGCGCGGCGCGCCTCGGTCTCCTGGTACTCCTCACGCAGGTGCGGGTTGCCGCGGTGCGCCATCCAGCGCTCCAGCCCAAGGCGCTCCACCGCCGTGGCGTAGGACTCGTTGAAGGCCGTGTCGTCGTCCGCATAGGCCTTCTGGTGCGCCAGCTCGTGGAACAGCAGCCGCGCCAGGTCCGTCTCCGGGCCGCTCACGAAGGTGTTGAGCAGCGGGTCGCCCCCCAGCCAGTTGCTCCAGCCCAGCGTGGAATAGGCCGGCACGCCGTAGACCGACACCTCCCAGCCCGCATGCTTGAGCTCATCGCCCAGGCCGCGCGCCTCGTCGCGGTCGAAATAGCCGCGGTAGCCCACGCAGCCCAGGATGGGGAAGCACCAGGTCTTCAACTGCAGCGACAGCTCAGGCGCTGCCACCACGTTCCACACCGCCGCGTCGCGGTGCAGGTCGGCGTAGCGGCGGTAGCTGGCGTTGTCGGGCAGCTTCAGCTCGGTGATGGCGAAGTCGCGCATCTCCTGGCTCAGGCGCAGGCGCTCGCGCAAGTCGGCGGGCGTGGCCTCGTCGCTCACCCATTCCTTGACCGGCTTGGCACGGGTGAGCAGGTCGAAGTGGCCGCGCAGCGACTGCGCGTAGTAGCCGACGCTGGCGCAGCCGCCCAGCGCGGGCAGCAGCGCGGCCAGCACCAGGGCCCGCCAGGAGCGGCGCAGCGCGCGGCTCACGCCGGACGAACCTCCACCAGGCAGTCGTAGAAGCTGGGCGCGTTACCCATGTCGGTCAGGCGCTGGTGCGTCAGCTCGTTGACGTTGCGCCCGTCCGGCGCCAGCTTGCGCCACCAAAGCCCCAAGCCCACCACCACGCCCGCCCTCGCCCGCGTGCTCACCCGCGCGCGCAGCGTGATCTCGCCGCGGTCGTTGAACACGCGCACCAGGCTGCCGTCCACCACGCCGCGCGCCATGGCGTCGTCCGGGGTGATCTCCAGCGCCGGCTCGCCCTCCACGTCGCGCAGGCTTTTCACGTTGACGAAGGTCGAGTTCAGGAAGTGGCGCGCCGGCGGCGAGATCATGGCCAGCGGGTAGCGCGCGGCCAGCTCCGGCGAGGCCTGCACGCTCTCGTAGTTGGGCACGAAGTCCGGCACGCCCAGGCCCGGGGCATCCACGACGGCCTTGCCGTCGGCCGTCGGAAAGCCGCCCTCGGCAAAGGGCGCATCCGGCACCGGCAGCCGCGCCCAGCCGCGCGCGCGCAGGGCGTCGAAGTCGATGTTCTTCAGCGCCATGCGCGCCAGCATCTCGTCGTCGTCCTTGAAGCACGGCTCGTCGAAACCCAGGCGGGCGGCGAGCGCTCTGAAGATTTCCGTGTTGGGCCTGGCCTCGCCCAAGGGCGCGATGGCCGGCTCGTTGAGCAGCACGTCGGTGTGGCCGTAGGAGGTGTGGACGTCCAGGTGCTCCAGCTGCGTGGTGGCGGGCAGCACGATGTCGGCGTGGTCGGCCGTGTCCGTCATGAACTGCTCCAGGACGACGGTGAACAGGTCCTCGCGCTGGAAGCCCGCCGCCACCTGGGCCGACTGCGGCGCCACCGCCAGCGGGTTGCTGTTGTAGACCACCACCGCCTCCACCTTGGGGCCGAAGTCCGGCGAGGCCTCGCGCAGCAGGTCCTGGCCGATGGTGCTCATGTTGATGACGCGCGGCCGGCGCCCGGCCAGCAGGTCCGGGCGCTGCAGCGCCGCGTCGTTGCGCGCTTGGGCCGCCCAACCGGAGGCCGAGAGCAGCAGCCCGCCCGCGCGGTGCCGCCACGCGCCCGTGAGGCAGGGCAGCAGCGCGATCAGCCGCACCGCGTTGCCGCCGCCGCGCACGCGCTGCATGCCGTAGTTCAGGCGGATGGCGGCTGGCTTCACCGTGGCGTAGTCGTGGGCCAGCTCGCGGATGAGACCGGCCTCCACGCCGCAGACCTCGGCCGCGCGCTCCGGCGTCCAGGCCAGCGCCTGCTCGCGGATCTTCTCGAAGCCGCTGACGTGGCGCCGGATGTAGTCGTGGTCCAGCGCATCCTGGCGGATGAGCTCGCCCATGAGCGCCAGGGCCAGCGCGCCGTCGGTGCCCGGGCGCAGCGCCAGGTGGCGGTGGCACTTGTCGGCGCTGTCGGTGCGGCGCGGATCAATGCACCAGAGCTTGGCGCCGGCGCGCTTGGCCTGCTGCGCCAGCGTCCAGAAGTGCACGCTGGAGGTGATGGGGTTGCTGCCCCAGATCAGGATGAGCTTGCTCTCTGGGAAGAACTGCACCTGCATGCCCACCTTGCCGCCGTAGGTGGCGGCGAGCGCCGCACCGCCGGCCGAGGCGCAGATGGTGCGCTCCAGCAGCGAGGCACCCAGCTTGTGGAACACCCGCGCGGCCATGGCCTCGCCCTGCAGCAGCCCCATGGTGCCGGCGTAGCTGTACGGGAGGATGGCCTGCGGCTCGCGCACGGCGATCTCCTTGAGCCGCGCGGCCACCGTGTCCAGCGCCTCGTCCCAGGAGATGCGCTGGAACTGCCCGCTGCCCTTTGGGCCCACGCGCTTCATCGGATAAAGCAGCCGCTCCGGGTGGTAGGTGCGCTCGGTATAGCGGCTGACCTTGGTGCACAGCGCGCCCAAGGTGCGCTCATGCTCCGGGTCGGCCTGCACGCGCAAGGCGACACCGTTTTGCACGCTCACGCGCAGCGCGCAGGTGTCGGGACAGTCGTGCGGGCAGGCGCCGTGGACATGGCGCACGGGCGACGCGGCTTCAGTACCGGCGGGAGAAAGAGCGGGGGAAGATGCGGGAAAAGACGGCTGAACATCCATCGGCGAACTATTGCACAGCCCCTCCGGGGTCACCCTTGTGGGGGATGTGACGCCTTAAGATTTCCAGCAGCCGCCTTGAGCAGGAGCGCTTGATGTTGTTGATTGAATCCATCCTGGCCGAAGCCGCGGGCATTGCCGCGCTGCGCCGGGATATCCACGCCCACCCTGAGCTGTGCTTCGAGGAGGCGCGCACGGGCGACCTCGTCGCCCGCCAGTTGGAGGCGTGGGGTATCGAGGTGCACCGTGGCCTGGGACGCACGGGGCTGGTGGGCGTGATACGCAACGGCACGTCGGATCGCGCCGTGGGCCTGCGCGCCGACATGGATGCGCTACCCATCCAGGAGCACAACCACTTCGGCCACGCCAGCCGCCACGCCGGAAAAATGCACGCCTGCGGCCACGATGGCCACACCGCCATGCTGCTGGCCGCCGCGCAATACCTGGCCAGGCACCGCCATTTCGACGGCACGGTGTATTTGATATTCCAGCCCGCCGAGGAAGGCGGCGGCGGTGCGCGGGAAATGATGCGCGACGGTTTGTTCCAGCGCTTTCCCATGGAAGCCATCTTCGGCGCCCACAACTGGCCGGGGCTCAAGGCCGGGCAGATTGCAGTGAAGACCGGCCCCTGTTTCGCGTCCAGTAACGAATTCAAGATCGTGCTGCGCGGCAAGGGCTGCCATGGCGCCATGCCGCACATGGGCACCGACCCCGTACCGGCGGCCTGCCAGATGGTGCAGGCCTTTCAAACCATACTGACGCGCAACAAGCACCCGCTGGATACCGGCGTCATTTCGGTGACCATGATCCACACGGGCGAGGCCACCAACGTCATTCCCGAAAGCTGCGAAATGCAGGGCACGGTGCGAACCTTCACCACGCCCGTGCTGGACTTGATAGAACGGCGCATGCGCCAAATCGCCCAATCCACGGCCGAGGCTTTTGAATTGGAGTGCGATTTCGAGTTCGACCGCAATTACCCGCCCACCGTCAACCACGATGCCGAAAGCGCCTTCATTCGCGAGGTCGGCACGGAACTGCTGGGCGCCGACAACGTGCAGGAATTCGTGCCCACCATGGGCGCCGAGGATTTCAGCTATTTCCTGCAGGAAAAGCCGGGCTGCTATTTCGTGATCGGCAACGGCGACGGCACGCACCGCGACGGCGGCCATGGCTTGGGGCCCTGCACGCTGCACAATCCCAGCTACGATTTCAACGACGAATTGATCCCCATTGGCGCCTCCCTTTGGGTACGGGTGGCGGAACGCTGGCTCAACCGGCCGCGCTGAACGCGGCCCAGGAGATTCAAAATGGACGCGGACGCTCTGAACACCTGTTTCTCGCACAAGTATTCAGAGGCCCGCGAGAAATTCCTGGCCGCAGCCGATGCCGCGGGCCTGGACGCACATGCTGAAATTCACCCCCTGCTCGGCCAGGACGGCGAGACCCTAGCGCTGGACGTAGCGCGCTGCGGCCCCATCTCCGCCGACAAATTGCTGCTGGTGAGCAGCGGCTGCCATGGCGTGGAGGGTTACGCCGGCTCGGCCGTGCAAATTTCCCTGTTGCGCGACGCCAATTTTCTGGAGCAGGCGCAGCAGGCCGGCGTGGCGGTATTGTTTTTGCACGCCCTGAATCCCTGGGGCATGTCCTGGATGCGGCGCACCACGCAGGAAAACGTGGACCTCAACCGCAATTTCCAGGATTTCAACCACCCCCTGCCCGCCAACCCCGGCTACGACGAATTGCACCCGCTGCTGGTGCCCTCCACCTGGCCACCCTCGCCGGAGAACGAGCAGAAATTGCAGGCGGTCTTGGCGCAGCGCGGCATGGCGGTGTTGCAGCAAATCGTCAGCAGCGGCCAGTATTCCGAACCGGAAGGCCTCTTTTACGGCGGCCATGCGCCGACCTGGAGCCAGCAGGCCCTGCGCCACGTCCTGCGCGACCACGCGCGGCGGTGCTCGAAACTCGGCTGGGTGGATTTGCACAGCGGCCTGGGGGCCACCGGACAGGCTGAAATCATTTTCTCGGGCGACGGCAGCGACCCGGCGCAAGTCGAGCGCGCCCGCGCCTGGTGGCCGACCTTGAAAACCATGCACGAGCACACCTCCAGCTCGGCCGTGATTTCAGGCGCGATGTGGAGCGTGATCGGACAGGAATGCCCGCAGGCGGAATTCACGGGGATGGGGTTTGAATTCGGCACCGTGCCGCCGCTGCATATCCTGCAGGCGATGCGGGCGGACCAGTGGCTGGAGAATCACCCGGAAAAGCCGTTGAGGACGCCGCTGGCGCAGGGAATTCGCAAGGCGCTGTTCGGGGTTTTCTTCGTTGATACGATGGAGTGGAAGAAGGGGTTGATCGAGCAGGGACTTGCGACCACGCAGGCAGGATTACGAGGACTGATCGCTGGTTGAGGCCAGCAAAATGACGCATGGAAAAAGATTCAACGAATCAATTCATGTCTTTTGCGGACAGCGAAATATCAGCCATCACTTGCGGCGATGGCATCATCCGTATCCTGTTTTCTGCGGCAAACGTACGGCAGCACAACCCGGAAAATGGCAGTAGGCCGCTGGAAGGCTATGCACGCGGCGTGGAATTTATTTTGACAGGAACGAATCTCGAATTTGAAGATGAAGGCCTGATGGGACGAGTTTCGTTTGGGAGAGCCATGCTCGACAACAAGTGGACATTGCAAATACCTTTGCCATGCTCAATTACCGGGCGCATTGCCATGGAAATCAGTTTCGCCAATCAATCGCATTTGGAAATTGAAGCCACCGACCTGGAATGCCGCTTCACCGGCGAGCCCAATTTCTTCGAATCCATGGCCTGCTGAATTTCAGCACACAGCCTGCAAGCCACCACGCCACGCACCCCGCCCCGTTATTCCAGCGGAGGCGGAAATGATGACGGAGTGATGGGGACAAGTATCAGCCTGGTTAAGGCTTGCCACTAAAAGCCCGAGCACCATAACAAAGAAGCGCCTGCCTCCCGGCAGGCGCCTCATCGTCAGGCAACCCCCAATTCCTTGAGATCCAAGCTCACCTGCCCTGCATCCCTGAACAGCACCGCATTCCACCCGAATTCCCGCGCCGCCTGGATATTGGCCGGGGAATCGTCTATGAAAATAGCGCTGCGCCCCGCCAAATTGAACCGCTCGTGCGCCAACTCATAAAACTCGCGCTCGGGTTTCATGCGCCGCACACGGGCTGAAAACAGGCCGCCGTGGAACAGGCCAAAGAAGCCGTGCGCCTTTTCAATATGCGCCGCATAGCCCAGCGGCATGTTCGAAAAGAAATACTGCTTCCATCCCCGCTGCCGCAGCGCATGCAGCAGCGCCACGCTGTCGGGCAGCGGCTGCAGTTCCTCCGGCACGGCCTGGATGACGGCGTGCACGTCGGCTTCCGTCAGGCCCGTTCGGTGGGCAATGCGCTGCGCCAGGGCAGCCTCTTCCACGTCGCCACGGTCGTAGGCGCCCCAGTCGCCGCCTTCCACGAAGAAGCGGCGCGCCAGCGCCAGGGCGCTGGCTTCGTCGTGCGCGTGG
Source organism: Azohydromonas lata (assembly GCF_034427735.1). Classification (NCBI taxonomy): domain Bacteria; kingdom Pseudomonadati; phylum Pseudomonadota; class Betaproteobacteria; order Burkholderiales; family Sphaerotilaceae; genus Azohydromonas; species Azohydromonas lata. The sequence continues at coordinate 97,080 of NZ_JAXOJX010000002.1, read as the reverse complement.
CGCGGCAGCACGCGCTGCAGCAGCACGGCCGGACGCCAGCGCAGCAGCACCGCGCCCACGTCCCAGATCACCACGGGTTTCAGCTCCGCTGCACTCATCCCCTCAATCTCCTCAACAGTCCGGCGGTAGAAGCGTCCAGCCCCGTCACGTCCCCGGATTCAAATCGCGGCAGCAGCGCATTGCACAGTGCCTTGCCCAACTCCACGCCCCACTGGTCGTAGCTGTTGATGCCCCACACCACGCCGCTGGTGAACACACGGTGCTCGTACAACGCCACCAGCGCACCCAGGCTGCGCGGGGTCAGCCGCTCCAGCACCAGCGTCGTGCTGGGCCGGTTGCCGGGGAAACTGCGGTGGCGTGCCAACACGTCCCGGGCGATGTCCGGCGACGCGGTGGGCGCTTTTTCGCCCAGGGCTTCGTCCGCCGTCTTGCCCAGCATCAACGCCTGCGATTGCGCCAGGCAGTTGGCCAGCAATTTCGTCTGCAAGTCGGCATGCGGGTGCGCGGGCTCGCGCACGGCGATGAACTCCACCGGGATCACGTCCGTGCCCTGGTGCAGCATCTGGAAGAAGGCGTGCTGGCCGTTGGTGCCGGGCTCGCCCCACACCAGCGGGCTGGTGGCAAAGGGGACTTCCTCGCCGGCGTAGTCCACGCGCTTGCCGTTGGACTCCATCTCCAACTGCTGCAAATACGCCGGCAGCCGCGCCAGGCCCTGGTGGTAGGGCGCGACGCAGCGGCTGGTGAAGCCGTGGAAGTCGCGGTTCCACACCTCCAGCAGGCCCATGAGCGCGGGCAGGTTCTCTTCCAGCGGCGCCTCGGCGAAGTGGCGGTCCATGGCATGGGCGCCGGCCAGCAGCTCGCGGAAGTTGTCCGCGCCAATGGCGATGGCGATGGGCAGGCCGATGGCACTCCACAGCGAGTAGCGCCCGCCCACCCAGTCCCAGAAGCCGAAGGTCTTGTCGATGCCGAAGGCCGCCGCCGCGCTGACGTTGGTGGTCGTGGCGGCGAAGTGCCGGGCGATGTCGGTGCCGCCACCGGCCAGGAACCACGCCCGCGCCACCGCGGCGTTGGCCATGGTCTCCTGCGTGGTGAACGTCTTGCTGGCCACGATGAACAGCGTCTTGGCCGGCTCCAGTTGCGCCAGTAGCGGGGCGATGTCGTGCCCGTCCACGTTGGAGACGAAGTGGCTGCGCAGCCCCGGCTGCGTGTAGGGCTGCAGCGCCTTCACCGCCATCAGCGGCCCAAGGTCGGAGCCGCCTATGCCGATGTTGACCACGTCGGTGAAGCCGGCGGCGCGCACCTCCTCGGCATAGGCCAGCATGCGCTCCAGCACCTCGTGCACGTCGTCGCTGAAGGGGCCCTGCCCTTTGAGCGCGCGCAGCGCGGTGTGCAGCACGGCGCGGCCCTCGGTGGTGTTGACCGGCTCGCCGGCCAGCAGGGCGTCGCGCCGCGCCTCCAGGCCCACCTCGCGCGCCAGCTCCAGCAGCAGGCGGCGCGTGGCCTCGTCCCAGCGCTGCTTGGACAGGTCGGCAAACACCTCCGGCGCCTGCACGCCGAAGCGCTCGAAGCGCTGGGGGTCGCTCTTGAAGATCTCGCGCAGGTCGAGATCACGGCCGTGCGCCTGCCAGTGGCCTTGCAAACCACTCCAGGCCACGGTCTTGTCGCCGCGCACGAAGGCGGCGACGGCTGCTTGGGCCGCGTGGGACGTCACTTGCACAGCTCCTCGATCATGCGGTCGAGCTTGGCCGCGTCGGCGGCAAAGGCGCGAATGCCCTCGGCCAGCTTGTCGCTGGCCATGGCGTCGTCGTTCAGGGCGTAGCGGAAGCACGGCTCGTTGAGCGTGCGGGCGTGGATGTCCATGCCTTTGGCCGCGGCCGGGTCCAGCCGGCGCGGCACAGGGCCTTCGCTGCCCTGCAGCGCGGCCAGCAGGTCGGGGCTGATGGTCAGCAGGTCGCAGCCGGCCAGCGCCAGGATCTGCCCGGCATTGCGGAAGCTCGCGCCCATCACTTCGGTCGGGATGTCGAAGTGCTTGTAGTAGTTGTAGATGGCGGCGACGCTCTTGACGCCGGGGTCGTTCTCGCCGGCGTTGGCGGCCTCGTCCCAGGCGGCGCCGGCCTGCTTCTTGTACCAGTCGTAGATGCGGCCGACGAAGGGCGAGATCAGCGTCACGCCGGCATCGCCGCAGGCCACGGCCTGGCAGAAGGAGAACAGCAGCGTGAGGTTGCAGTGGATGCCCTCGTGCTCCAGCGCCTTGGCCGCCTGGATGCCTTCCCAGGTGGCGGCGATCTTGATCAGCACGCGCTCGCGCGCAATGCCGGCGCGCTCGTACAGGGCGATCAGGTGGTGCGCGCGGGCAATGGTGGCGGCCGTGTCGAAGCTTAGCCGCGCATCCACCTCGGTGCTCACGCGGCCCGGGACGACCTTCAGGATTTCCAGGCCGAAGCGCACCAGCACCTCGTCCACCACGCGCTCCAGCGGCACACGCGGGTGGGCCTTGACCACCTCGGTCAGCAGCGGTGCGTACTCCGCTTGCTGCACGGCCTTGAGGATGAGGGAGGGATTGGTCGTCGCGTCGCGCGGCGCGAACTGCGCCAGTTGCTTGAAGTTGCCGGTATCGGCCACGACGGTGGTGTGCTGCTTGAGCTGCTCGAGTTGATTCACGGCTTGGTCCTGCAGGCGGCGCCTGCGCATCGGTCTGACACGGTCTGCGGCGCGGCGTCCCCTTTGGCGAACGTGTGCGCTCGTTGACCCTCCTAAGAAACTCTAGCATCATGAACCATGTAACCCGGTTACATCCCAGGCTCGCTCCTCTCGGAAGGTTTTTTCACGATGTCTTTTGATCTGGTGTTCTTTGGCGGTACTGGCGACCTCACCTGGCGCAAGCTGATGCCCGCGCTGTTCCAGGCGTTTCGCCACGGCAAGCTGCCCGCGGGCGGCCGCATCCTGGCCGTGGCGCGCGAGGAGCGCAGCGACGACAACTACCGCGACTTCATCCGCCAGCGCTTCGACGAGGTCGAGCCCGCCAAGCGGCCCAGCGACGAGGAGTTCGCCCGCTTCGCCCAACTGCTGCACTACCGGCAGATGGACTTGTCCAAGCCGGACCACTACGCGCGGCTGAAGCGCTGGCTGGACGAGCCCAAGGCCGAGGAAGGCCGCGCCACCCCGGCCGACACCGCGGTGCTGTACCTGGCCACCAGCCCGCACCTCTTCCCCGTGATCTGCGAGCAGCTCGGCGCCGTGGGCCTGAACCACGACCGCGTGCGCGTGGTGCTGGAAAAGCCGCTGGGCCACGACCTGCAAAGCGCGCGCGAGATCAACGCCGTGGTGCGCTCGGTGTTCAAGGAGGCGCAGGCCTTCCGCATCGACCACTACCTGGGCAAGCCCGCGGTGCAGAACCTGGCGGCGTTGCGCTTTGGCAACGCGCTCTTCGAGCCGCTGTGGCGTCGCGAAAGCATCGCCAACATCCAGATCACCATCGCCGAGTCCTTGGGCGTGGGCACGCGCGGCGACTTCTACGACCGCACCGGCGCGCTGCGCGACATGGTCCAGAACCATGCGCTGCAGTTGCTGACCATGATCGCCATGGAGCCGCCGCCCACCGCCGACGCCTACGCCATTCGCGACGAGAAGCTCAAGGTGCTGAAGTCGCTGAAGCATTTCACCCCCGAGTCGGTGCAGCGCGACGTGGTGCGCGGCCAGTACCGCGCCGGCAGCGTCGGCGGGCAGTCGGTGCCCGGCTACCTGGACGAGGCCAAGGTGCCCGCGGGCAGCCGCTGCGAGACCTTCGTGGCCCTGCGCACCGAGGTGCAGAACTGGCGCTGGGCCGGCGTGCCCTTCTACCTGCGCACCGGCAAGCGGCTGGCCTCGCGCGAGGCGCACATCGTGGTGAACTTCCGCCCCGTGCCGCACCCCATCTTTGCCGGCATGAGCAACGCCAACAAGCTGGTGATCAAGCTGCAGCCGGAGGACGGGCTGGAGCTGCACCTGATGGCGGCCAAGGGCAGCGTGGGCAGCGGCAGCGAGGCGCTCTCCCCCGTGTCGCTGGACCTGGACTTCGACAAGGCATTCCCCAGTGAGCGCGTGGGCGCCTACGAACGCTTGCTGCTGGACGCCATCGCCGGGCGGCTGAATCTGTTCGTCCGCAGCGACGAGCAGGAGCAGGCCTGGGCCTGGGTGGAGCCCATACTTCAGGCCTGGAAACAGGACACCCAAGGCCCACGCCCCTACGTGGCGGGCAGCTGGGGTCCGCCGGCGGCCAGCGCCCTGGTGGCGCGCGACGGTTTCATGTGGGACGAAGAGCAGTAAACACAAGGCGGAGCGCCCACGCCGCCCTCTAGAGGGACATCCATGAGTAACGAAAGCCCGCTGCTGGAGCGCATTCGCGCAGCGCTGCCGGCGCTGTCGCCGGCGGAGCAGCGCGTGGGCGAGCTGCTGCTGGCCGATGCGCGCGCCTTTGCCGACCTGCCCGTGGCGCTGCTGGCCGAGCGTGCCAACGTCAGCAAGCCCACGGTGGTGCGCTTTTGCCGCAGCGTGGGCTACGGCGGCCTGGCGGACTTCAAGCGCCGCCTGGCCGGCGCGGCCAACGAGGGCGTGCCCTACGTGCACCGCGCGGTGGCCCCGGAGGACAGGCCCGCCGAGCTCATCGTCAAGGTGGTGGACAACGCCATTGGCGCGCTGCTGGCCTACCGCAACCAGGCCGCGCCGCAGGCTTTTGAGCGCGCCATGGACGCGCTGGAAGCCGCGCACCGCGCGCACCGCCGCGTGGAGTTCTACGGCGTGGGCACCTCCGGCATCGTCGCGCAGGATGCACAGCAGAAGTTCTTCCGCTTGGGCGTGACGGCCGCGGCGGTGAGCGACGGCCACGTGCAGGTGATGAGCGCCACCATGCTGCAGCCCGGCGACTGCGCGGTGATCATCAGCAACTCCGGCCGCAGCCGCGACCTGCTGGACGTGGCCGACATCGCGCGCCGGCGCGGCGCCACGCTCATCCTCCTCACGGCCAGCGCCACGCCGCTGGCCCAATCGGGCAGCGGCAACGGCGCGCACCAGATCCTGCTGGCCGTGGACCACCCCGAGGACGCCGACCGCTACAGCCCCATGGTGTCGCGCCTGCTGCACCTGCTGGCCATCGACGTGCTGGCCACCGGGCTGGCGCTGCGCCTGGGCATAGAGACGCTGCAGCCCATGCTCCAGGAGATCAAGAAGAACCTGCGCGCGCGGCGCTACGTCAACACGCCCTGAGCACGAGCGTCCGCAAAGAACAGGCGCCGGCTCTTTCGCCTCACGCAGCGGCCTTTGCGCCAGGCAACAGGGTGAAACGGTCGGCAACGAATCGCGGCGGGCTCTCAACTGCCTCCGCCAAGCGACGATGAACAGGGAGACCGGGCCCTGATTTGCCCACCTCCTCCAGGCCCCGGCGACGTGCGTCTGCTTGGCCTCCTTGTGCGGCGCAGGCGCGTGTGAAGAACGCAGGCACAGCGGCGATGGGGCCGGGAGGGCCCCCTCGCCGGGATGAAGCAGATGAACAGGCGCCAACTCGTCCAATCCCTGGCTCTCGCGGGGCTGCTGCCCTCGCTGCCCTTGCCGGGGCGGACCGCCGGTACGGTACGCACGCTCTACCCGGGCATGTCGCTGAGCGCCCTGCTGGCGCAGTGCGTGGACGACGACGTCATCGAAGTCAAGCCCGGCCTCTATTCCGCGCAGGTGGGCGCCATCACGCAAAGGCGGCTGACCATTCGCGGCATCGGCTCGCCGCGCCCGGTGTTCCGGGCCGATGGGGTCTCGGCGCTGGGCAAGGGCATCCTGGTGGTGCGCAACGCCGAGAACGTGCTGATCGAGAACCTGGAGTTCCGCGGTGCGCGCGTGGCCGACCTCAACGGCGCCGGCATACGCCACGAGCTGGGCAACCTCACGGTGAGGAACTGCGCCTTCTTCGACAACGAGATGGGCATCCTCACCAACAACGACGCCAACTGCACGCTGGACGTGAGCAACAGCGAGTTCGGCTTCGCGGCCAACAGCCCGGCCGCGACCTCGCCCTACCCGCCACACCTGATCTACGTCGGCCGCATCAAGCAGTTCAGCCTGACGGGCTGCTACTTCCACGACGGCCGGGTGGGCCACCTGGTCAAGTCGCGGGCGCAGACCAGCCTGATCTCCTACAACCTGCTGGTGGACGGCCCAAAGGGCACGTCCTCCTATGAGCTGGACTTGCCCGAGGGTGGGCTGGTCTGGGTGATTGGCAACGTCATCAGCCAAGGTGCGCTGTCGCCGAACTCCAACATCGTGAGCTACGGCGAGGAGACGTCCACCCTCACCCAGCACGGCCTCTACATGGCCAACAACACCATCATCAACAACCGCAGCGCCGGCACCTTCGTGCGCGTGAGCCCGGCGCGGCTGTCTGCCGGTCTGAGCATGCGCTTCACCAACAACCTGCTGGTGGGCGCGGGCAGCGTGGCCACGGGCACGACGCCGTGGACCACGGACAACCGCCTGACCACGCTGGGCTCGCTGGTGGCGCCGGCTTCGCTGAACTTCAAGCTGCTCTCCACCTCGCCGCTGCGCGGCACCGGCGTGGTGCCGGGCTGGGCCGGCGGCCGTTTGCTCAACCCCATGGCGCAGTTCAAGTTGCCCCTGGGCACCACGCCCATCACGGCACCGGCCGCATGGTCGCCCGGCGCGTTCCAGTAAACGCACGGGGGCGCGGCGGGCGGGCTGCCCGCAGGGCTTCGACCAAAGAAAAACCCGCCGTTCCGCTCACGCGGAACCGGCGGGTTGCTTGTTTCAGGCGCGGGCCGCTGCGCCGTTGACCGTCAATCTCAGGCGGCGGCCTGCTCTTCCAGCCCCGGCAGCGCGCCGTCCACGCCGTAGAGCTGGGCCAGCTCGGCCAGCAGCTTGGGCGCACCCTTGATGCACAGGTCGCCGCCGGCAGCCTGCACGTTGCGGCGCAGTTGCAGCAGCACGGCCAGCGCAGCGGAGTCGTAGTCGCGCAGCGCGGTGGCGTCCACTTCCACCTGCGCCCCACCGCTGCCGGCCAGCGCCGGCTCCAGCCCCCGCAACGCCTGGGTTGCCGTGGCCATCGTCAAGGTATCGGGCAAAGCCAGCAGCGCCACGGTCATCAGCCCTTGCCGCCGGTCTTGTTGCGCTCGGCCAGCTTGGCGATCAGGCCATCGATGCCGCCGGAGGCAATCTCCTGCGCGAAGCTGTTCTTGTACTGATCCACCAGCCACACGCCCAGGACGTTAACGTCATAGATGCGCCAGTCGTCGCCGGCCTTCTCCAGGCGGTAGTCCAACTGCACCGGGTCGCTGCTGCCGCGCACTTCGGTGCGGACCACGGTTTCCGCATCGGTCGCATTGCCGCGCCAGGGCTTGAGCTGGATGGTGGTGGAGCTCTTCACCTGCGTGAGCGCGCCGGCGTAGGTGCGCACCAGCAGGGTCTTGAACTCGTCCTGCAGGCGCTTTTGCTGCTCCGGCGTGGCGGTGCGCCAGGCGCGGCCCACGGTGGCGGCGGTCATGCGCTGGAAGTTCACGTGCGGCAGCACCTTGGCATCGACCAGATCGCGGATGCGCGCCACGTCGCCGCCCTGGATGGCCTTGTCGGACTTGATGGCGTTGAGCACGTCGTCCGAGAGCTGGCGGACGAAGGCGTCAGGCGCCACGCCCTGCGCATGCAGCGAGCCTGCCAGCAGGAAGCTGCCCAGGAAAGCGAAGAGGGTCAGAAACTTTCTGATCACGGAGAGGTTTCCTTCAGAGGTTGCGGGGCACCGAAGCCGGCGTCCCGGTCACTTCAACGCGCGAGAGCGCCGAACGGTTCACTCGCTGCCTTCACTGCGCCGACGCGGGTGCCGGAGCAGGCGTCGCGGGCGGCGGCGCGGCAGGGTTCAACGTGGCAGGAGCAGGCTGCGTGCCGGCGTCGCCGGTGCCGGTGTCGTCGTCCTGCTCATCCGGCTGCTCCGGCGGGTTGCCGTCGTAGACCTGGCTGCGCCGGCGCGCGAGGTAGCCGTCGCGGATGAACTGGTACTTGTCCAGCGCGATCTGGTCCACCACGTCGGTGGCGCCCAACAGCTCGGAGCGGCGGTTGATCACCTGCAGCGAGGTGGCCATCACGCGGTCGGAGGTGGAGCTGAACAGCACGCTGCTGGGCGTGGTCTGCAGGTCCAGCGTCAGGCCGGCCGTGTCGCGCAGCGAAGACGGGCCCAGCAACGGCAACACGATGTAGGGGCCACTGCCCAGGCCCCAGCGGCCCAGGGTCTGGCCGAAGTCCTCGCTCTGGCGCTCCAGGCCCATGGGCGTGGCCCAATCCACCAGCCCGGCCAGGCCGAAGGTGGAGTTGACCAGCACGCGGAAGGTCATGGAGATGCCCGCCTCGCCCTTGCCCTGCAGGAACTGGTTGATCGCCGACCAGGCGTCGGAGAAATTGCCCATGAAGTTGCTCACGCCGGTGCGCACCGGCGAGGGCACGACGTCGCGGTAGGCCGTGGCCACGGGCTTGAGCACCGTGCGGTCCAGCCCTTCGTTGAAGTTGAAGATGGAGCGGTTGAACCCCTCTAGCGGGTCGACGGGCGAGGACGCGGCCTGCTGCGCCTGGGCCTGCGCGGCGCCGCCGGCACACAGCAGCGCGGCGGCCAGCAGCAGGGTCATGTTCTTCTTCACGGCTGCACTCCTCTTTTGGGCCGGCTGCAAGGAATCAGGGCTTGGCTGGGGCTGCGGGAGCCGGCGCACCGCCGCCATTGCCGTTGCCGGTGCCACCACCGGCGTCGGCCGCCTTGCTGAACAGGAACTGGCCGATCAGGTTTTCCAGCACCACGGCCGACTGCGTCTGCGTGATGACGGTCCCCGGCTCAAGCATCTTGTCGTCCGCGCCGGGCTCGATGCCAATGTACTGGTCTCCCAGGAGGCCGGAGGTCAGGATCTTGGCCGAGGAGTCGCGCGGAAACTCCACGCCCTGGGACACCTGGAAGGTGACCTCCCCCATGTAGGTCTTGGGATCGAGCTTGATGGACTCGACGCGGCCCACGGTCACGCCCGCGCTGCGCACGGCCGCGCGCGCCTTGAGGCCGCCGATGTTGTCAAAGCGCGCCTTGAGCTGGTAGGTCTGCCCGCCGTTGCCGATGTTCGTGAGGTTGGCCGCCTTGAGCGCCAGGAACAGCAGCGCCGCCAGACCCAGCAGCACGAAGCCGCCCACCATGATTTCGATACTTTTCTTAGCCATGAATTACCAATGTCGAATGCGGAGCCGTCGAGGACGATGCGCGGACGTCAGCGCGTGGAAAACATCAGCGCCGTGAGCACGAAGTCCATCGCCAGGACTCCCAGCGAGGAGATGACCACCGTGCGCGTCGTGGCGTAGGCCACGCCCTCCGGCGTGGCCTCGGTCTCGTAGCCCTGATAGAGCGCGACGAAGGTGCAGATCACGCCGAACACCGCGCTCTTGACCAGGCCGTTGCCCACGTCGCGCCACACGTCAACGCGGTCCTGCATGATCGACCAGAAGTTGCCCGCGTCTATGCCAATGAGCAACACGGCCACGACGTAGGCGCCCATGATGCCGATGGCCGAGAACATCGCCGCCAGCAGCGGCATGGCCACCACGCCGCTGATGAAGCGCGGTGCCAGCACGCGGGCGCGCGGATCGACGGCCATCATCTCCATCGCGGAGAGCTGCTCGCCGGCCTTCATCAGGCCGATCTCGGCGGTCAGCGACGTGCCCGCGCGGCCTGCGAACAGCAGTGCCGCCACCACGGGCCCCAACTCGCGCACGAGCGAGAGGTTGACGATGAGGCCCAGCGACTCCGTGGCACCGTAAGTCACCAGCGCGTAGTACATCTGCAGCGCCAGCACGAAGCCCACCGAGAGGCCCGACGCCAGGATGATGAGCAGCGACAGATTGCCGATGGCGTGCAGTTGCGCAGTCACCAATGAGAAGCGCGCCAGCGCCGCCGGCGTGGCGCGCAGCAGGTCCAGGAAAAAGAAGGCTGCATGGCCCAGCGAGCGCAGCATCAAAAGGGTGCCCGCGCCCAGGCGCGCCAGCGCATCCAGCGGTGTCTTCATGCCTTGGTCCCCGTGCGGCCCACGCCGAAGTCTTGCGCCAGCGGCGGCGCGGGGAAGTGGAATTTCACGGGGCCGTCCGGCTCGCCGCGGACGAACTGGCGCACCTCGGGGTCGGTGGAGGCCATGAGCTCAGCGGGCGTGCCCTGCGCCACTATGCGGCCGCCCGGCGCGGCCATCAGGATCACGTGGTCGCTGATGGCCATGCACTCCGGGATGTCGTGCGACACCACCAGCGAGGTGGCGCCCGTCGCATCGTTGAGCTTGCGGATGAGGTTGGCCGCCACGCCCATGGAGATGAGGTCCAGCCCCGCGAAGGGCTCGTCGTACATGATCAGCTCGGGGTCCAGCGCGATGGCCCGCGCCAGCGCGATGCGCCGCGCCATGCCGCCGGACACTTCGGAGATGCGCAGCCTCGCCGCCCCGCGCAGCCCAACGGCATTGAGCTTCATCAGCACGATGTCGCGTATCAGCGCATCGGGCAAATCCGTGTGCTCGCGCAACGGAAAGGCGACGTTGTCGTACACGTCCAGGTCGGTGAACAGCGCACCGAACTGGAACAGCATGCCCATGCGCCGGCGCAGCTTGAGCAGTTGGTTGCGGTCACGCGCGTTGATGACTTCGCCGTCAAAGCGAACCTTGCCGGAAGACGCCGCGTTGATGCCCCCGATAAGCCGCAGCAGCGTGGTCTTGCCGCAGCCGGAGCCTCCAAGAATGGCCGTGACCTTGCCGCGGGGGAAGCGCAGCGTCACGTCGTTGAGGATCAGCCGACGGGCGTCATAGCCGAAGCTGACATGGTCGATCTCGATCAGGGATTCCGGCATCGGGCAGGCAATGAACAGCGGGCCACGGCCCGTGCAATCGAAAAGAAGAAAGGCCCGCCGGTACCTTTTTGTTACCAACGGGCCTCGATTGTCTCACGCATGCCGGCAAGGCGCCGGCAGCGTTGGTGCGACGCAGCAAGCCCTGGGCCTGCCCGCGCCTTGCAACATGGCGGCAACACGGCCGTGTACACGAACACACGGCCTGCCGCGGGGCACTTTCAGCGCGGCAGGTCGCTGGCGCCCATCAGGAACTCGTCGATCGCGCGGGCGGCCTGGCGGCCTTCGCGGATGGCCCACACCACCAGGCTCTGGCCGCGGCGCACGTCGCCGGCGGCGAAGACCTTGGCCACGTTTGTGGCGTAGCCGCCGGTGAAGTCGGTCGTGGCCTTGGCGTTGCCGCGCGCATCACGCTCGACGCCGAAGCCTTCCAGCAGCGTGTTCACCGGGTTGGTGAAGCCCATGGCCAGCAGCACCATGTCGGCCTTGAGCACCTGCTCGGAGCCCGGCACCTCGACCATCTTGCCGCCTTCCCATTGCACGCGCACCGTCTTGACGCCGGTGACCTTGCCCTTCTCGCCGACGAATTCCTTGGTGGCGATGGCGAACTCGCGCTGGCAGCCTTCCTCGTGGCTGGAGGAGGTGCGCAGCTTGTACGGCCAGTAGGGCCAGGTCAGGTCCTTGTTCTCCTGCTCCGGAGGCATGGGCAGCAGCTCAAACTGCGTCACGTTCACGGCGCCGTGGCGGTTGCTGGTGCCCACGCAGTCGCTGCCGGTGTCGCCGCCGCCGATGACGATGACGTGCTTGCCGTCGGCACGCAGTTGGCCCTTGACCTTGTCGCCGGCGTTGACCTTGTTCTGCTGCGGCAGGAACTCCATGGCGAAGTGCACGCCGTCCAGGTCGCGGCCCGGCACGGGCAGGTCGCGCGAGACCTCGGAGCCGGCGGCCAGCAGCACGGCGTCGAACTCGGCCTGCAGCTGTTCCGGCGTCACGCGCTCCTTGGCCCAATTGGTGACCTTGGAGCCCTTGGGCAGCTCGCCGACGATGACGCCGCAACGGAACACCACGCCTTCGGCCTTGAGCTGCTCGGTGCGGCGGTCGATGTGCGACTTCTCCATCTTGAAGTCGGGGATGCCGTAGCGCAGCAGGCCGCCCACGCGGTCGTTCTTCTCGAACACCACCACGTCATGGCCGGCGCGCGCGAGCTGCTGCGCCGCGGCCAGGCCGGCCGGGCCGGAGCCGATGACGGCGACCTTCTTGCCCGTCTTGAGCTTGGGCAGCTGCGGCTTGACCCAGCCCTCGGCCCACGCGCGGTCGATGATGGCGTGCTCGATGGACTTGATGCCCACCGGGTCGTCGTTCACGTTGAGCGTGCACGAGGCCTCGCAGGGCGCCGGGCAGATGCGGCCGGTGAACTCGGGGAAGTTGTTGGTCGTGTGCAGGACCGTGATCGCGTTCTTCCAGTCGTTGCGGTAAACGAGATCGTTGAAGTCCGGGATGATGTTGTTGACCGGGCAGCCGTTGTTGCAGAACGGCGTGCCGCAGTCCATGCAGCGGGCGCCCTGCACCTGCGCCTGCTCGGCGGTGAGACCGATCACGAACTCCTTGTAGTTCTTGACCCGCGTCTCGACGACCTCGTAGCCCTCCTCGATGCGCTCGTATTCGAGGAAGCCGGTGACCTTACCCATGATGTTTCTCTACCTTCGCTGATCGTTGGCTGCCGCCGCCCACCGCGGCGCTCCCCACAGGGGGCGCTCGGGTGGCGGCGGCCTTGCCGGCGCGGCGGCGGATGCCGCGGCCGGCCTCCCCTTTACTTCGCCGGGACGCTGCCCGCGGCCTTGCTCTCCACCGCCTTGGCCTTGGCGATGGTGGCGCCGGCCTCGCGACGCGCCGCCATCTCGCCCAGGGCGCGCTTGTACTCGTTCGGGAACACCTTGACGAACTTGGCGCGCGAGGCGGCCCAGTTGTCCAGGATCTCGCGAGCACGCAGCGAGCCGGTCCACTTGTGGTGGTCTTCCACGAGCTTGCGCAGCAGGGCTTCGTCAGGCTGGCCCTTGTGGAAGGTCACCTCGTCCTGCGCGGCGCGCTGCTCCTCGGCGGGCAGCACCTTCTCCAGCGCGACCATGGCGGTGTTGCAGCGCTTGGCGAACTGGCCGTCCTCGTCATAGACGTAGGCCACGCCGCCGCTCATGCCGGCAGCGAAGTTGCGGCCGGTCTTGCCCAGCACGACCGCGGTGCCGCCGGTCATGTACTCGCAGCCGTGGTCGCCCGTGCCTTCCACCACCGCGGTGGCGCCGGACAGGCGCACCGCGAAGCGCTCGCCCGCGACGCCGCGGAAGAAGGCCTCGCCGGCCGTGGCGCCGTACAGCACCGTGTTGCCCACGATGATGTTCTGCGTCGCGTCGCCGCGGAACTCGATGCTCGGACGCACCACGATACGGCCGCCCGACATGCCCTTGCCGGTGTAGTCGTTGGCTTCACCGATCAGGTAGAAGGTGATGCCCTGGGCCAGGAAGGCGCCGAAGCTCTGGCCGCCCGTGCCTTCCATCTGCACGAAGATGGTCTGGTCCGGCAGGCCCTCGGGGCGGTGGCGGATCAGCTCGCCCGACAGCATGGCGCCCACGGAGCGGTTGACGTTGCGCGCCTGCTCCATGAACTGCACCTTCTCGCCGCGCTCGATGGCCGCCTTGGCCTTCTCGATGAGGCGCTGGTCCAGGGCCTTTTCCAGGCCGTGGTCCTGCGTCTCGACGTGCAGGCGGGGCACCTCGGCCGGCACGGCCGGCTGGTGGAAGATGCGGCCGAAGTCCAGGCCGCGCGCCTTCCAGTGCTCGATGCCCTTCTTCATGTCCAGCAGGTCGGCGCGGCCGATGAGCTCGTCGAACTTGCGGATGCCCAGCTGCGCCATGATCTGGCGAGCCTCTTCAGCCACGAAGAAGAAGTAATTCACCACGTGCTCGGGCTTGCCCGAGAACTTGGCGCGCAGCACCGGGTCCTGCGTGGCCACGCCCACCGGGCAGGTGTTGAGGTGGCACTTGCGCATCATGATGCAGCCCTCGACCACCAGCGGCGCGGTGGCGAAGCCGAACTCGTCGGCGCCCAGCAGCGCGCCGATGACCACGTCGCGGCCCGTCTTCATCTGGCCGTCGGCCTGCACGCGCACGCGGCTGCGCAGGCGGTTGAGCACCAGCGTCTGCTGCGTCTCGGCCAGGCCCAGCTCCCAAGGCGTGCCGGCGTGCTTGATGGACGACCAGGGCGAGGCGCCCGTGCCGCCGTCATGGCCGGCGATCACCAGGTGGTCGGCCTTGCACTTGGCCACGCCCGCGGCGATGGTGCCCACGCCCACTTCCGACACCAGCTTGACCGACACGTCGGCGCGCGGGTTGGCGTTCTTGAGGTCGTGGATGAGCTGCGCCAGATCCTCGATCGAGTAGATGTCGTGGTGCGGCGGCGGGGAGATCAGGCCCACGCCCGGCACGGAGTAGCGCAGGAAGCCGATGTACTCGGACACCTTGCCGCCGGGGAGCTGGCCGCCCTCGCCGGGCTTGGCGCCCTGGGCCATCTTGATCTGGATCTGGTCGGCGCTCACCAGGTACTCGGTGGTCACACCGAAGCGGCCGGAAGCGACCTGCTTGATCTTGGAGCGCAGGCTGTCGCCGGCCTTCATGGCGTAGTCGGTGACGACCACGTCCGTGCCCACCACGTCCGACACCTTGGTGCCGTCGGCAATGGGAATGCCCTTGAGCTCGTTGCGGTAGCGCGCCGGGTCCTCGCCGCCTTCGCCGGTGTTGCTCTTGCCGCCGATGCGGTTCATGGCGATGGCCAGCGTCGAGTGGGCCTCGGTGCTGATGGAGCCCAGCGACATGGCGCCGGTGGCGAAGCGCTTGACGATGTCGGCTGCGGACTCAACCTCTTCCAGCGGAATGGCCTTGCTGGGATCGAACTTGAACTCGAACAGGCCGCGCAGCGTCAGGTGGCGCCTGGACTGGTCGTTGATGAGCTGCGCGTACTCCTTGTACGTCTCGTACTTGCCCGCACGGGTGGCGTGCTGCAGCTTGGCGATGGCGTCGGGCGTCCACATGTGCTCCTCGCCACGCACGCGCCAAGCGTACTCGCCGCCGGCGTCCAGCATGGAGGCCAGCAGCGGGTCGTCGCCGAAGGCCGCGCGGTGCATGCGGATGGCTTCCTCGGCGATCTCGAACACGCCGATGCCGCCCACCTGCGTGGCGGTGCCGCGGAAGTACTTGTCCACCACGGCCTTGTCCAGGCCGATGGCCTCGAAGATCTGGGCGCCGCAGTACGACATGTACGTGCTGATGCCCATCTTGGACATGATCTTGGAGAGACCCTTGCCGATGGCCTTGATGTAGTTGTAGATGGCCTTCTCGGCGCTCAGGTTGCCCGGCAGCGACTGGTGCATCTCCACCAGCGTCTCCAGCGCCAGGTAGGGGTGCACGGCCTCGGCGCCGAAACCGGCGAGCACGGCGAAGTTGTGCACTTCGCGGGCCGAGCCCGTTTCCACCACCAGGCCGGCGGTGGTGCGCAGGCCCTCGCGCACCAGGTGCTGGTGGATGGCCGACAGCGCCAGCACGGCGGGGATGGCCACCTGCGTGCGGTCCATCTTGCGGTCCGTGATCACCAGGATGTTGTGGCCGCCCTTGATGGCGTCCACGGCCTCGGCGCACAGCGACGCGAGCTTGGCTTCCACGCCCTCGTGGCCCCAGGCCAGCGGGTAGACGATGTTCAGCTCATAGGTCTTGAACTTGCCGTGCGTGCTCTTCTCGATGGAGCGCAGGCGGGCCATGTCGTCGAAGTCCAGCACGGGCTGGGATACTTCGAGGCGCATCGGCGGGTTGACCGCGTTGATGTCCAGCAGGTTCGGCTTGGGGCCGATGAAGCTGTTCAGGGACATCACGATGGCTTCGCGGATCGGGTCGATCGGCGGGTTCGTGACCTGGGCGAACAGCTGCTTGAAGTAGTTGTAGAGCGGCTTGTTCTTGTCGGAGAGCACGGCCAGCGGGCTGTCGTTGCCCATGGAACCGGTGCCCTCTTCACCGGCGGTGGCCATGGGCGCCAGCAGGAACTTCATGTCTTCCTGCGTGTAGCCGAAGGCCTGCTGGCGGTCCAGCAGCGTTTCGCTGAACTGCGGCAGCTCGCCCTTGGCGTCCACCGAGTCGAGCTTGATGCGCACGTTCTCGATCCACTGGCGATAGGGGCGCGCGCTGGCGAACTGGTTCTTCAGCTCTTCGTCATTGACGATGCGGCCCTGCTCGAAGTCGATCAGGAACATCTTGCCCGGCTGCAGGCGCCACTTCTTGATGATGCGGTTCTCGGGGATGGGCAGCACGCCCGTCTCGGAGGCCATGATCACCAGGTCGTCGTCGGTGACGATGTAGCGCGCCGGACGCAGGCCGTTGCGGTCCAGCGTCGCGCCGATCTGCTTGCCGTCGGTGAACACCATGGAGGCCGGGCCGTCCCAGGGCTCCATCATGGCGGCGTTGTATTCGTAGAAGGCGCGGCGGCGCTCGTCCATCAGCGTGTGCTGCTCCCAGGCCTCCGGGATCATCATCATCGCCGCGTGGGCCAGCGGGTAGCCGGCCATGGTCAGCAGCTCCAGCGCGTTGTCGAAGGTCGCCGTGTCGGACTGGCCTTCGAAGCTGATCGGGTAGAGCTTGGGCAGGTCCTCGCCCAGCACGGGCGACTTCATCACGCCTTCGCGGGCGCGCATCCAGTTGAAGTTGCCCTTGACGGTGTTGATCTCGCCGTTGTGGGCCACCATCCGGTACGGGTGGGCCAGCGGCCACTCGGGGAAGGTGTTGGTGGAGAAGCGCTGGTGCACCAGGGCCAGGGCCGAGACGGTGCGCTCGTCCTGCAGGTCCAGGTAGTACTGGCCGACCTGGTCGGCCAGCAGCAGGCCCTTGTAGATGATCGTGCGGCAGCTCATGCTGGGCACGTAGTACTCGTGGCTGTGCGTCAGGCGCAGCTTCTGGATGGCCGCCGACGCCGTCTTGCGGATCACGTACAGCTTGCGCTCCAGCGCATCGGGAACGATCAGGTCCGGGCCGCGGCCGATGAAGACCTGGCGGATCACGGGCTCCTTGGCACGCACCGTGGGGCTCATGGGCATCTCACGGTCCACCGGCACGTCGCGCCAGCCCAGCAGCACCTGGCCCTCGGCACGGATGGCGCGCTCCATCTCCTGCTCGCAAGCCAGGCGGGAAGCGTGCTCCTTGGGCAGGAAGATCATGCCCACGCCGTACTCGCCCGGCGGGGGCAGCTCGACGCCCTGCTGGGCCATCTCGGCACGGTAGAGCTCGTCGGGGATCTGGATCAGGATGCCCGCGCCGTCACCCATGAGCTTGTCGGCACCGACCGCGCCGCGGTGGTCCAGGTTCTCCAGGATCTTCAGACCCTGGCCGACGATGCTGTGCGCCTTCTGTCCCTTGATGTGGGCCACGAAGCCGACGCCGCACGCGTCCTTTTCACCGGTGGCCTGGTACAGGCCGCCTTCAGCCAGCGCCGCGATCTCGGCAGCCGTTGCAGTGTTGTTAGTGGGACCGGCAGCCGTGCTCATGGCGCTCTCCATCAGGAAATCAGGGAAGACGCGGAGACTAGACGAGGATGCCCCCCGATTCAAGCGATATAAAACAGGGTCAGACCACTTTTATTTCTCGCACCGTGAGTGTGCAGAAATAAATGGGGACAGTTCACTTTGGTGCCTGATTCCTCAATCCGTTCAAGGATTTAGCGGTCGCACGGCGGCGGGTGGCGCGTTTGCCGGCCTGCTTTGTACCGGCTGGAACACTGCTTGCGGATGCAGTTTCGGAAAGCGATGTGACCAACTTCGCGCTGCCGTCGTGTGGGCTCTTTGCGACAGCCTGGGTGCCGGTCTTGGCGGCGGGCGTGGTGGCCGCCGGCGCGGCTGCCTTGCGGGGCCGCCCGCGCGGGCGCGGCTGCAGGGGCCGTTCGGTATGCGCCGACAGCGCGGCGATGAAGGCCGCGTCGCCCAGCACCCAACCCTTGAGCGTGGCGTCCATGAGCGTGAGCGCCTGCGCTTGCGGCAAGCCGGCTTCCAGGCGCGCGCGGTGCGCCAGCTCGCGCTCGAACGGCGTGTTGCCCGTGGCCCAGAACAGCGGGTGATCCGTCACCAGCGGATCGCGCCGGCGGCCGATGTGGTGGGCGGCGCTGGACCACGGCCAGTCCAGCGCGCTGCCGGCCAGGCCCAAGTGCTGCGGCTGCCACTCCACCAGCGTGAGCAGCGGCAGGAAATGGCGCTGCGCCTGCACCACGGTGGCGCGGTAGCGCCCCTCCCACAGCGTGCCGGCACGGCCGTGGCGGCGGTTGAAGGCGGCCACGTAGCGGCGCCCCAGCGCCTGCATGGCGGTGCTCAGGCCCTCGCCGCTCTCCGGGGTGAGCAGCAGTTGAAGGCTGTCCTCCAGCAGCACGTAGCCGTGCAGCGCGACGCGGTGCAGCCGCAGCGCCTCGCGCAGCATGTCCAGGCAGCGCTGGCGGTCCTCGTCATCGACGAACAGCGCCTGCCCGCCGTTGCCGCGCAGCACCAGGTGGTGCAGTTGGCCGGCCAGCGCCAGGCGGGGAAGGCGCGCCATCTACGACAAGCCCTCGAACGCCGGCGCGCCGGTGAGGCGCGCGTGCTCGCGCAGGGCGAAACGGTCGGTCATGCCGGCGATGTAGTCGGCCACGGCGCGCGGCAGGTCGGCGCGCTGGGCGAAGTCGGCCGGCATCTCGGCGGGTTGCTCCAGGTAGGCCGCCACCAGCTCGTGCACCACGCGCTTGGCGCGGCCGGTGGTCTCCATCACTTGCGGATGGCGGTAGAGGTGGCGCATCAAGAAGCTTTTGAGCTGGCGGCTCTCGTCGCGCATGGCGTCGCTGAAGCACACTAGCGGCGCCGCGCGCCGCACGTCGTCGGCGCTTTGCGGCGCATGGCGCTCCAGGCGCGCGCGCGTGGCGTCCATCACGTCGTACATCTGCTGCGAGAGCATGCGGCGTATGGCCTCGAACAGCAGCCGCCGGCCGGCGAGCCTGGGATGCTCGGCCAGCGCCTCGTCGTGAAAGCGCGCGAACAGGGGCACCGCCCTCATCTGCTCCACCGACAGCAGCCCGGAGCGCACGCCGTCGTCGATGTCGTGGGCGTTGTAGGCGATCTCGTCGGCCAGGTTGGTGAGCTGCGCCTCCAGCGAAGGCTGCGTGCCCTCGATGAAGCGCCGCGCCACGCCGCCGGGCTCCTGCGCCTCCAGCTTGCGGGCGTTGCTTGGGCTGCAGTGCTTGAGGATGCCCTCGCGCGTCTCGAAGGTGAGGTTCAGCCCGTCGAAGTCCGGATAGCGCTGCTCCAGCGCGTCCACCACGCGCAGGCTTTGCAGGTTGTGCTCGAAGCCGCCGTGCTCGCGCAGCGCGTCGTTGAGCGCGTCCTGCCCGGCGTGGCCGAAGGGCGTGTGACCCAGGTCGTGGGCCAGGGCGATGGCCTCCACCAGGTCCTCGTCCAGCCCAAGCGTGCGGGCGATGGAGCGCCCAAGCTGCGCCACCTCCAGCGAGTGCGTGAGCCGCGTGCGGTAGAGGTCGCCCTCGTGGTTGAGGAAGACCTGGGTCTTGTAGACCAGGCGGCGGAAGGCCGTGCTGTGGACGATGCGGTCGCGGTCGCGCTGGTAGTCGCTGCGCGTGGGCGCGGCCGGTTGCGCGTGCCGCCGCCCGCGGGTGCGCGCCGGGTCGCTGGCATAGGGCGCCAAGGGCATGGATTCATCCTCCTTGTCAGGTCCGGCGCAGGGTGCCGGACCTTTGGGCCGGGCAGGCCGCGGGCCTTGGGCCGCTCGCCCAAGCCCGGCGGCGCGTGGCGCTTCAGGCTGGTCAGGCGCTGCAGGCCGCGATCACCTCGCGCACCAGCGCTTCCGGCGCGGTGCGCTGCACGGCCTTGCCCAGGCCGTCGATCAGGACGAAGCGGATCTCGCCCGCCAGCGCCTTCTTGTCCAGCCGCATGAGCGAGAGCCACTGCTCCATGGGCAGCGCGGGCGCGCGCACGGGCAGCCCGGCGCGCTCCACCAGCGTGCGCAGGCGGCGCGGGAAGTCCGCCTGCACCAGGCCCAGCCGGGCCGAGAGCTCGGCGGCCATCACCATGCCGCAGCCCACGCCCTCGCCGTGCAGCCACTGGCCGTAGCCCAGGCCCGCCTCGATGGCGTGGCCGAAGGTGTGGCCGAAGTTGAGGATGGCGCGCAGGTCGCTCTCGCGCTCGTCGGCGGCCACCACCGCCGCCTTGATCTCGCAACTGCGCCGCACGGCGTGGGCCAGGGCCGCCTTGTCCAGCGCGCGCAGGGCATCGAGGTGGGCCTCGATCCAGTCCAGGAAAGCCAGGTCGGCAATCGGCCCGTACTTGATGACCTCGGCCAGGCCGGCGGAGAGCTCGCGCGGGGGCAAGGTGTCCAGCACGTCCAGGTCGCAGATCACGCGCTGCGGCTGATAGAAGGCGCCCACCATGTTCTTGCCGCGCGGGTGGTTGACGGCGGTCTTGCCGCCCACCGAGGAGTCCACCTGCGCCAGCAGCGTGGTGGGCACCTGCACGAAGGGCACGCCGCGCATGTAGCAGGCCGCGGCGAAGCCGGTGATGTCGCCCACCACGCCGCCGCCCAGGGCGTACAGCACGGTACGGCGGTCGCATTCGTTTGCCAGCAGCGCGTTGAAGATGCTGTTGAGCGTGGCCCAGTCCTTGTATTCCTCGCCGTCGGGCAACACGACCTGCAGCACGCGCGCGTGGTGCGGCGCCAGCGCCTGCTGCAGCCGCTGGGCGTACAGCGGCGCCACGGTGGTGTTGCTGACGATGAGGGCCTGCGAGGCGCGCGGCAGGCCGGCCCAGGACGCGGGGTCGGACAGCAGGCCGCAGCCTATGCGGATGTCGTAGCTGCGCTCGCCAAGGTCAATGCGCAGCTCGCTGGTGGGGACGGAGTTCATGCGGAAATTTTAGGCAGGGCCCGGCTCGGGGCCGACAGCGGGGCCGGCAAAGGGTTCGACGTGGGGATCGATGGGCGAAGGCACGCGCGAAGCATCTACCAGGCCGGCAAGCTCCAGCTGCATCAGGATCATCTGCAGCAGCGCCGGCACCGAGGGCCGGCCGGTCTCGATCACGAAGTGCGCCGCGCGCAGGTAGAGGGGGTCGCGCTCGCGGAAGAGGTCGCGCAGCCGCTTGAGCGGGTCCTTCACCTGCAGCAGCGGCCGCGTGGTGTCGTGGCGCAGGCGCCTGAAAAGGTCTTCCGGCGTGGAGCGCAGGTAGATCACGTGCGTGTGCTCGCGCAGGATCTGGCGGTTTTGCTCGCGCAGCGGCGCGCCGCCGCCGGTGGCCAGCACGCAATGCGGGCCGCGGGACAGGCGCTCAATGGTCTGCGTCTCCAGGTCGCGGAAGGCCGGCTCGCCGTGCAGCTCGAAGAAGGAGCGGATGGACATGCCGATGTGCGCCTCGATCTCGTGGTCGGAGTCGAAGAAAGGCAGGCCGAGCTGCTTGGCGAGCTGGCGGCCGACGGTGGACTTGCCACCACCGGGCATACCGACGAGGGAGATCAAGGGCACGGCGCGGGAAGCGGCGCGAGAAGCGCGCTGCGGGCTTGCGAAAAGGCGCGAGTATGACGCGGCGGCGCCTTCGCGCCGCTGACGCGCCGGCGCGGCCTCAGCGAGCGGGCGTGCGTTCGTCCGGTCGTTGGGCGGGCTGCGCATCCTCGCGAGCGGCCGCGCGGCCGGCCACCACGCTGGGCGTGATGAACACCAGCAGCTCGGTGCGGTTGTCCACGCGCACGCTGTCGCGGAACAGCGCGCCGATGCCGGGCAGGTCGCCCAGCACGGGCACCTTGTTGACGTCCTTGCGCTCCTCCTGGGTCAGGATGCCGCCCAGCGAGACGGTGCCGCCGTCCTCCACCAGCACCTGCGTGCGCACGCGCTTGGTGTTGATGGCCGGGCCCGTGGGAGTGAGCGCGCCGCGGCTGTCCTTGCTCACCAGCACGTCCAGGATGACCTGCCCGTCCGGCGTGATCTGCGGCGTCACCTCCAGGCGCAGGCTGGCCTTCTTGAACTCGACCTGGGTGGCGCCGCTGGAGGTGCCGGACTGGTACGGAATCTCCTCGCCCTGCTCGATTTCAGCCTTGACCTGGTCGGCCGTGACCACGCGCGGGCTGGAGACGACGCGGCCCTTGCCGTCGGCCTCCAGCGCCGAAAGCTCCAGGTTGAGGAAGCGGTGCGCCGCGGCGCTGTAGAGCGTGAGCGCCAGCGTGGCCGGCGTGGCGGCCGTGCCCAGCGCGCCGGCGTTGGCCGGCAGGTTGACGAAGCGGGTGTCGTTGTACGTGGCCGTGGCGCCCTGCCCGGTGCTCGCGCCCACGGCGTTGTAGTTGCCGCCGGGGGCGATGAAGCTGCCGCCCAAGCCGAAGCCCGGGCGCTGGCCCGCGGCGCCGCGCAGGTCGGAGGTGCCCAGGCGCACGCCCAAGGCGCGGCCGAAGCGGTCGTCGGCCTCGACGATGCGGGCCTCGATCAGCACCTGGCGCACGGGGATGTCCATGCGCGCGATCAGCGCCTGCACGTCGGCCAGCCGCGCCGGCACGTCGGTGACGAAGAGCTGATTGGTGCGCGGTTCCGCCAGCACGCTGCCGCGCGCGGACAGCAGCCGGGTCACCGGCGGCATGGCGCCCGCGCCGCCGAACAGGGGTGCCAGCGCCGCGGCCGTGGCGCCGCCGGGCGCGGGCGTTGCCGCCGGCTGCTGGCCGCCCAGGGCGCGGGCCACGGCCTCGGCCTTGGCGTAGTTGAGCTGGAAGGCGCGGGTCTGCAGCGGCTCCAGCTCGGCCACCCGCTTCTGCAGCTCCAGCTCCGACGCCTCGCGCGCCAGCAGCTCCTCGCGCGGCGCCACCCAGATCACGTCGCCGCTGCGGCGCATTGATAAGCCCTTGGCCTGGAGGATGGTGTCCAGCGCCTGGTCCCAGGGCACGTCCTTCAATCGCAGCGTGACGCTGCCGGTGACGGTGTCGCTGGCCACGACGTTGATGCCGGTGAAGTCGGCGATCACCTGCAGCACCGAGCGCACCTCGATGTTTTGAAAGTTCAGCGAGAGCCGCGCGCCCCCGTAGCGCGCCGAGGCACCGGGAATGGGGCGCGGCGCGGCAGCGGGCGCCGCCACGGCCACGGTGGCCGCCGCGTCCGGGGCGGTGGTCGCATCCGCCTGCTGCGTGCGGGCCGGCGGACCCCAACTGCCCACCGCCAGGGCGCAGGCCAGGGGCACAAGGCGTGCGGCAGCCGGACTCCTCATCGTCCCGTCTCCTGCAGTGCCAGCGTGGCGCCGCGTTCGCTCCAGGCGCCCGCGGCGTCCCGCACGCGCTCGCGCAGCGTGATGGCGGTTTCGGTGATGGCCGTGATGCGAGCGCCCTGCGTGCCCAACCGGTTGCCGACCTGCACCGTGTGAATGGCGCCGGGCGCCTGCACCAGCGCCTGCATGCGGCCGTCGCCCGCCAGGCTGCCCACCATGCGCAGCGAATCCAGGGGGAAAGCCTCCAGCGGCTCGCGTTCGCGGCCCGGGTCCGGCACGTCTGCTGCGCCGCCCGCGGGGGCCGACGCCGCAGCGGGCGCGGGATCGAGCCTGTGCGCGTCGAACGGGTTCTGCACCGGCTCGACGCCCTCGGCAACGAAGGCCACGGCGGTTTCCGGTGCGAGCACAGGCAGCACCAAGGGCGGCAGGGCCGGTGCGGACGCGGCTTGGCGTTCGCGCTCCATCCAGGCCTGCAGCTCGCCCGTGTCGGCGCCGCAGGCGGCCAGCAGCGCTGCGGCGAGTGCCACGGCGGCGCGGGGCAGCACGCGGCTCATGGGCGCGCCTCCGCCGGGCGCACGGCCTTGTCCGCGTCCGCGGGCTGGGCCAGGGCGCGCGCCGTGGCTTCCAGGACCAGCCCCGCGTCGCGCGCGGCGGCCAGTTGCAGGTCGTGCAGCGCCACGGGCGGCTGCAGCGCCGCGACGTCCGCGGCAAAGGCGCCCAGCGCGTCGTAGCGGCCCACCAGGCGCAGCGTGACGGGCACCAGCGCCGGCACGGCGTGCGGCTGCGCCGGCTCCGGGCGCATGAGCTCCACTTGCAGGCCATGCCGCAGCGCGGACTGGTGCAGCGCGGCTTCCAGGGTTTCAGCCCGCCCGGGTTCGATCCGCCGTTGCTGGGCCGCTTCCCATTCGCGCAGCGCCTGACGGCGGCGCTGCAGCGGCTCCACCTGTGCGGCCTGCGCCAGCTTGGCCGTGTAGGCCTGGCGCAACTCGGCTTCGCGGGCCTGGGCGGCGGCGAGATCGCTGTCGGCTTGCGCGGACAGCAGCAGCCACGCGGGCGCCGCCACTGCCAACGCCACGGCGGCCTGCAGCGCGCGGCGCGGCCACAGGGGCCACGAGGCGGGGTCGGACCCATCCAGCCCAAGCCTTGGGGACCCACTGCCCGCAGGCGCCGGCCAAGCTGCATTGCGGAACCAGGCGCCGCGCGTCACGACGCCACCTTGCCAGCACGGCCGGCCCCGGGCGCCTCGCCGCCGGCCACGCCACTGGCGGCCCGCGCGAGCGGCTGCAACCGCAGCTCCAGCGTGAAATCGAAGCGCCGCCTCGGCTCGGAGCCGGGCGCGGCAACGGCTTTCATCTCCACCAGCGCGGGTGGCGGCAGTGCCGGGGCGGCCTGCGCCAGCGCCTCGGTGAGCGCCGCTACGCCGGGGCTATCCAAGGCAGTGCCGGAAAGCGTGGCCCCTTCTCCCCGCTGGCGCAGCGCAGTGAGCTGCACGCCGGCCGGCGTGTGCCGCGCCAGCGCCTGCAGCAGCCGCACGGGCCGCAGGCGCTCGGCCTGCGCGGCGGCCCAGGCGTCCTGGCGGGCCTGCAACGCGGCGACGTCGGCGCGCAGCCGCGCGGCGGCCTGCAGCGGTGCATCCAGCGCGGCGCTCCCGGCGGAGAGCAAGTCGTTGCGCCGCTCCTGGGCGGCGGTGCGCATTTGCAGGCCGGCACAGCCCAGCAGCGCCAGCAGCAGCCCCGCGCCGGCCGAAACGGCCAGGGAGTGCCGAAACGCCTGGCGCCGCTGGCGGCGGCGCGCTTCGCGGTGGGGAAGCAGGTTGATCAGCAGCATGGGTGAAAGCGGCGCAATGCCAGCCCGCAGGCCGTCAAGCAGCCCGGCGCCAGCGCAGCCAGACGCTCGGCAGCCAGGCCATCCGCCCGCGCCATGCCCGCGAAGGGGTCGGCCACGTGCGTTTCCAGGTGGGTGAGACGGGCCACGCACGCCTGCAGGCCAGG
Source organism: Azohydromonas lata (assembly GCF_034427735.1). Lineage (NCBI taxonomy): Bacteria > Pseudomonadati > Pseudomonadota > Betaproteobacteria > Burkholderiales > Sphaerotilaceae > Azohydromonas > Azohydromonas lata. Next base: position 71,939 of record NZ_JAXOJX010000002.1, on the reverse strand, counting down.
CAGCGCGGCGGTGGCACCGGCCAGCACGATGCGGCAGGCGTCGTGGCACGGGCTGCTGGCTAGGCCGATGCGCAGCGCCCGCGCCAGCTCCTGCGCCAGCCCGTCCGCGAACTCGGCCTGCAGCATGGGTGCCAGCGCGGCGGGCACCGTACCGGCAAGCTTCATCTGCTCGGCGGCGTCGAAGCCCAGGCCGCAGTGCCGGGCAATGAGCCGCGTGAACTGTGCGCCGCCCACGGGCAGTTCGCGCGCGTACAGCACCTCCTCCCCGCGCAGCAGTTTGAGCAGGGTGGCAAAAGCGCCTATCTCGAACAGCGCCACCGCCGCCGCCGGCCCTGGCCCGGCGCCCGCCGCATCCGCTTGCGCCCCAACCGGCAGCGACGCGGCGATGCGGGCCAGCGCGCGGTGCGCGGCATGGGGCTCGACGTCCAGCACCACCGGTTCCAGCCCCGCGGCCTCGGCCACGCCCTGGCGGTCCTGCACGCGGTCTTGGCGCGAGGCGGCCATGAGCACGTCCACCTGGCCTGCGGCCTCGGCGGGACCCAGCACGCAGAAGTCCAGCCCCATCTCGTCCGGCGCGAACGGGAAGTGGTGCTGCGCCGCGGCCTGCACCCGCTGCTCCAGCGCCGCCTCGGTCAAACCGGCAGGCAGGCTCAGGCGTTGGGTGACCACGCCCGCCGCCGGCAAGGCCAGCGCGGCGCGGCGCGTACCGGTGCCGCAGCGCTGCACGGCGCGGCGCAGGGCGGCGGCCGCGGCGTCGAAGTCCTCGACCTGTCCGTCGTTCATGACGCCCTTGTCCAGCGCCTCACACGTCAGCGCCTGCAGCACCGGCCGTTCGGCACTGCCGCCCAACTCCACCACGCGCACGCTGGCGTTGCCCAGGTCCACGCCCAGCAACGACGCCTGGCTGCCGCCACGCCGCAACCCTCGCAGCAATCCGCGCAGGAAAAGTCTCATCTGAAACGCGTCGTATCCATAAGTAACTTAATGCTATGCGCCGCTTTTGCTGCGCTGCACTAGGGAAAAGACCTGTGGGAAGACACGCAGGCCGCGTGCGCACCGGACAGTGCTGCCGTACACCGGCTCGGGATTGGGGCTTGGCGCCGGGACGCGAGGGGGCGTTTTCTATAATTGAAGTCTTTTCTGCCTGGCCGAGCCCGCCTCATGACCGAACCCGGGCGTCCGCCCAACTCCTCTTCCAAACCCGCCTCCCCCACCCGTCGCAGCCCTTTGTCCCGCTGGCTTTTACGCCCGCTGATGGTGCTGCTGGGTGCCTGCACGGCGCTGGCGCTGTCGGTGGCCGTGTTGGGCGCCATTGCGCTGGCAGTGGCCTATCCGCAACTGCCACAGATCGACGGCTTGGCCGACTACAGGCCCAAGCTGCCCATGCGCATCTACTCCGCCGACGGGGTGATGCTGGCCGAGTTCGGCGAGGAGCGCCGGCGCTTTCTCCCCATCGCGCAGATCCCCAAGGTGATGCAGGACGCGGTGCTGGCCATCGAGGACGCGCGCTTCTACCAGCACGGCGGCGTGGACTACCTGGGCGTGCTGCGCGCGGGCCTGGCCAACTTCGGCGAGTCGCGCAGCCAGGGCGCCTCCACCATCACCATGCAGGTGGCGCGCAACTTCTACCTCTCCCGCGAGAAGACGTTCACTCGCAAGATCTACGAGATCCTGCTCGCGCTCAAGATAGAGAACCAGCTCAGCAAGGAGCGCATCCTTGAGCTGTACATGAACCAGATTTACCTGGGCCAGCGCGCCTACGGCTTCGCCGCCGCGAGCGAAACCTACTTCGGCAAGCCACTGGAAAAGGTTTCGATTGCCGAAGCGGCCATGCTGGCCGGGCTACCCAAGGCGCCCTCGGCCTACAACCCCGTGGCCAACCCGCGCCGCGCGACCATTCGGCAGCAGTACATCATCGACCGCATGCTCGAAGGCGGCTTCATCACGCAGGCGCAGCACGATGCGGCCAAGCACGAGGAGCTGCACTACCGCACGCCCTCGGACGTGGCCGTGCACGCCGAGTACGTGGCCGAAACGGCGCGCCAGCTCATGTTCAGCCAGTACGGCGACGAGGCCTACACGCGCGGCTTCAACGTGCAGCTCACGCTCAATGCCGAGGACCAGAAGGCGGCCTACCAGGCGCTGCGCCGCGGCCTCATGGACTACGAGCGGCGCCAGGTCTACCGCGGCCCCGAGGCCTACGTGGACCTGCCCAACGACCCCAAGGAGCTGGACCTGCGCATCGCCGAGGCGCTCAATGACCACCCGGACAACGACGACCTGCGCGCCGCCGTGGTGCTCGAAGCCTCGCCGCGCAAGGTGGTGGCGGTGCTGCAATCCGGCGAGTCCATCACCGTCACGGGCGACGGCCTCAAGCCCGTGGCGTCGGGCCTCTCCGACAAGGCCGCGGCGCAAAAGCAGATTCGCCGCGGCGCCGTGGTGCGTGCCGTCAAGGGGCCCAAGGACAGCTGGACGCTGACGCAGCAGCCCGAGGTCGAGGGCGCCTTCGTGGCACTGGACCCGCGCGACGGGGCCATACGTGCGCTGGTGGGGGGCTTCGACTGGCGCAAGAACAAGTTCAACCACGTCACGCAGGCCTGGCGCCAGCCGGGCTCCAGCTTCAAGCCGTTCATCTACTCCGCGGCGCTGGAAAAAGGCTTCACGCCGGTCACCATCGTCAACGACTCCCCGCTGTTCTTCGATGCCGGCACCACCGGCAGCCAACCCTGGGAGCCCAAGAACTACGACGGCACCTTCGACGGCCCCATGACGCTGCGCCGCGCGCTGGCCAAGTCCAAGAACATGGTTTCCATCCGCGTGCTGCAGAACGTGGGCACGCACACGGCGCAGCAGTGGATCACGCGCTTTGGCTTCGAAGCCGAGAAGCATCCGGCCTACCTGACCATGGCGCTGGGCGCAGGCTCGGTGACGCCCATGCAGATGGCCACCGCCTACAGCGTGTTCGCCAACGGCGGCCACCTGCTCAACCCGGTGCTGATCCGCCGCGTGACGGATGCCGACGGCCGCGTGCTGCACGACAGCCCGCCGCAGGCGCTCACGGACGACAACCGCGTGCTCAACGCCCGCAACGCCTTCGTGATGGACAGCCTGCTGCAGGAGGTGGCGCGCTCCGGCACCGCCGCCAAGGCGCAGGCCACGCTGCGCCGTCCCGACCTCTACGGCAAGACCGGCACCACCAACGATGCAATGGACGCCTGGTTCGCCGGCTTCCAGCCCTCGCTGGCCGCAGTGGTGTGGATCGGCTACGACCAGCCACGCAAGCTGGGCGACCGCGAAACCGGCGGCGGCCTGGCGCTGCCGGTGTGGATCGAGTTCATGGGCCGGGCGCTGCGCAACGTGCCCGTGCAGGAGATGGAGGCGCCGCAGGGCGTGGTCAACGTGGGCGGCGAGTGGTTCTACGAGGAGTACGCCCACGGCGAGGGCGTGACCGGCGTGGGCTTGGGCGACAAGCCGCCGGCCGGCGCGGAACCCGCGGCCTCGGAGGAGGAACGCAAGTCCATCCTGGACCTGTTCAAGCGCTGACGCTTTTCTCAAGCGCCGCACCAGCGAAAACGCCGGCCCAGGGGCCGGCGTTTTTCTTGGCGGCGGCGTTCAGCGCGTCACCGGGGCGCGACTGTTCAGGGGTTGAAGCGCAGCGGCTTGCCGCCCTGGGCGGTGGCGGACTCGGAGAGCAGGTCGAAGAAGTCGCGGCCCTCGCGCTCCAGCCAGCGCCCGCCTACGCAGCGGAAGTGGTAGCCGCCGCTGCGCGCGGCCAGCCACAGCTCCTGCAGCGGCGGCTGGGTGTTGATGACGATCTTGCTGCCGTTGGCAAACGACAGCTCCAGCAGCCCGCCGGTGCGCGCGGCGTCGATGTCGATCACGTCGTCCTGCAGCCAGCGGTCGATCTGTGCTTCCACGCTGGCGAGCACGGCCTGGGCGATGCGGTGGTATTCGGCGTCGGAGAGCTGGTCGGCGGCGGGGGTGTCGCTCATGGCGGTGGGTAAGATTTGGGAGATGAAGACGAAAGCCCGATCGAGTGTAGCGGCGCGGTGCGCCGGGTCCGGGGTCAAGCTGCTGCTGGCTGTGGGTGCATTGGCTGCTGTGGCCGCCTGCGGCCAGAAGGGGCCGCTGCGGCTGCCGCCACCTCCTCAAGCCCAAGCCGCGCCCGCGGCGGCTGCGGCGGCCTCCGCGCCGGCGTCAGCCCCGCAGGTCACGCGCTGAGTTTCAAAGCCACCGCCGTCAACCCACCATCACCAGCCGCCGCGCCCTGCGGGCCACGGCGGCTTTTTCATGGGTGCGTGGTTGAGCATGCCCAAAGAAAAAAGGCGTCCCGAAGGACGCCTTGAGGCAAGGGCCGCCGCACGGGCCGGCCCGGAATTTCTGATTCTGAAGAATTAGAAAGCCTTGCGCAGGCCGATTTCGACGCCGCGCTTCTCGTTCACGTTGTCCTTCAGGTCGCCAGTGGCTTGCTGGTAGGCGGTGAACAGCGTGGTGGTCTTGGACAGCGAATAGGTGGCGCCCACGGCGGCACGGCCGATGGTCTTGTCGCCCACGACCACGCCGGTGGCGTCGTCGTACTTGGCGCGGACGTAGTTGGCACCGATGGTGAAGGCACCAACCGGCACGCCAACGCCCACGGTCCAGGTACGCAGCTTGTCGGCGGTCAGAGTGCCACCAGACTGGAGCACGTTGCCGCTGCTGGCGCTGTTGGCCAGATCCTTGCCTTGCTGGAAGCCGGCGTAAACGCGGGCCATGCCGAAGTCGTAGTTGGCGCCCAGGGTCCAGGTCTTGTTGGCCTTGTCCTCACCAGCCACGGCCGTCAGCAGCTTGTTCTGCTCGTAGGCCAGGGCCACGTTCAGCGGACCATTGGCATAGACAGCCTTCAGGCCGTAGTAGCGGTCTTGAGCCTTCTCGTCAAAGCCGTACATGCCCTGCAGGCGGAAACCGCCGAACGAAGGCGAGATGTACTGGAGAGCGTTGTCGATACGCGGCGAGTCGATGAACAGCGGGAGACCGCCGCCAACGACGGTGTACTTCACGCCCGTGTGAAGGAACATCGTGTTGCCGAACGGGTTGTTCAGCGCGACCGTTTCGTCGTTGAACGTGTACTGGCGGCCCAGGCGAACTTCACCGGCAGAAGTGGAAGCCAGCGAGATGAACGCTTGGCGACCGAACAGGCGACCGCCTTGGGTCGAGAGGCCGGTGTCGGCGGAGAAGCCCGACTCCAGAACCACGTTGGCCTTCAGGCCGGAACCCAGGTCTTCCGACACGCGCAGGCCCCAACGCGAACCAGGACCCCACTCCACGCCGTCAGCCAGCTTGGTCACGCTCTTGCCGGCGTTGGGGCTCAGGTCGCCCGACTTGACGTGTTGCACGCTCAGGTCCACCAGGCCGTACAGGGTCACCGACGATTGGGCCGAAGCAGCACCGGCGAACGCACCCAGCGTGGCCAGGGCGATCAGGGATTTCTTCATTTGCAGTATCTCCATCCAGGGTTGTTACCAGAGGTCCCGAAGCGGCGCCCTAATGGACCGGGCGCTCAAGTGCTGATCAGGCCTACCTCCTCAACGGAAGCTGGCGCTATTGCAACAGAGGGGGTTTCGGCTTGCCAAGGACGAAGGCCAAAAAGAGGCTTTGCTTGTTGTCCTCACACAACGGCAGCGGCACGTCATGTCGATGCCATACTTTCATGCTTCCCTGGCTGCTTTCCGTGCCCTGCTCCCATGTCCCGTTCGCTCAGTGCCCTTGACCTTTGGTTGACCTCGCTGGACCGCGCGTTGCGCACCGTCACCAGCAGCGTGCATGCGGCCCAGCCCGTGCCAGCCGCCACCGGCGCGGCCGCCGGCATGGAAACACCGCTGAGCGAGGACGAAAAGCGCGAGGCCGCGGCACTCATGCGCGTGAACCACGTGGGCGAGGTCTGCGCGCAGGCGCTGTACCAGGCACAGGCGCTCACGGCGCGCTCGGCCGGATTGCGCGACCAAATGGCCCAGGCCGCGCGCGAGGAAATTGACCACCTGGCCTGGACACAGCAGCGACTGGACGAGTTGGGCGCGCGGCCCAGCCTGCTCAACCCGCTGTGGTACGCCGGCGCCTTCGGCATAGGCCTGCTGGCCGGGCGCCTGGGCGACCGCGTGAGCCTGGGTTTCGTGGTGGAAACCGAGCGCCAGGTCGAGCAGCACCTGGCCAGCCACCTGCAGCGGCTGCCTCAACACGACACGTCCTCGCGCGCCATCGTCGAGCAGATGAAGGTGGACGAGGCTCGCCATGCCGACAACGCACTGGCCGCCGGCGGCATGGAACTGCCCGCGCCGGTGCGCGGCCTCATGCACGCCGCCGCCAAGGTCATGACGACCACGGCGCACTACATCTGACGGCCCACCCCAGGCGCTGCGACCACGGCGCCGGCGTGGGCCGGCGGTTTCCTCAAGCCTCGACGATCTCGTAGCCCGTCGTCACCTCGGCCGTGCGGCCGAGCATGATGGTGGCCGAGCAGTACTTCTCGTGCGACAGCGCAATGGCGCGCTCCACGGCGGCGGCCGGCAGCTTGCGGCCGCTGACGATGAAGTGCAGGTGGATCTTCGTGAAGACCTTGGGGTCCGTCGCCGCGCGCTCGGACGACACCTTGAGTTGGCAGCCGCTGACCTCGTGGCGGCCCCGCTTGAGGATGAGCACCACGTCATATGCGGTGCAGGCGCCGGCACCAGCCAGCAGCGTTTCCATGGGTCGCGGCGCCAGATTGCGGCCGCCGCCGTCGGGCGCGCCGTCCATGGTCAGCAGATGGCCGCTGCCGGTCTCGGCCACGAAAGCCATGCCGCTGGCGGGCACCCAGTTGATCGTGCATTCCATCGTCTCAAGCCCCGTGGCAGGGCTCCCTGCTGAAAAGCCGTGCATTTTGCAACGCGCCTGCGCCTGAAATTGCGTTCGGAACAAGGGTTTTTGCGGATGGATATATTGCGCCGCGACAAGATCGCAGATACACTGAAGGCGTTGTCTGCATCGGGACATACCCGAGTTGGCAGACGCAGGTTGTCTCCTCCACCTCCTCCATTGGTGGATTCAAGCCCAGGGCAAACCCCCTGGGCTTTTTTTTGGCCGCGCAAGGCACGCGTTGCCGGGCACGGCCCCCGTGAGCAGCGTCTTGTCAGGCCTGTCCGGCGGCGGCGCTTATGATCCGTGGTTTTGCTGCAACAGCCCTAGGAGTCATCACCCATGGTCGGTCGCCGACCCCCTGCACAGCGCCGCAAGGCCGCGGCCCCTGGGCCGGACTACCTGAAGAAGATCCTGACCGCCAAGGTCTATGACGTGGCCGTGGAGTCGCCGCTGGACGCCGCGCGCAACCTGTCGCGGCGTCTGGGCAACCATGTGCTGCTCAAGCGCGAGGATCAGCAGCCCGTGTTCAGCTTCAAGCTGCGCGGGGCCTACAACAAGATGGCCCACCTGTCGGCCGAGCAACTGGCGCGCGGCGTGATTTGCGCCTCCGCCGGCAACCACGCGCAAGGCGTGGCGCTGGGCGCCAAGCGGCTGGGCTGCAAGGCCGTAATCGTCATGCCGGTGACCACGCCGCGCGTGAAAGTTGACGCCGTGCAACAGCTCGGCGGCGAGGTGGTGCTGCACGGCGACAGCTACTCCGACGCCGCGCTGCACGCCAGCGCGCTGGAGAAGGAGCGCGGCCTGACCTTCGTCCACCCCTTCGACGACCCGGACGTCATCGCCGGCCAGGGCACCATCGCCATGGAGCTGCTGCGCCAGCACCAGGGCCCGCTGGACGCGGTGTTCGTGGCCATCGGCGGCGGCGGGCTCATCAGCGGCGTGGCGTCCTACATCAAGGCCGTGCGGCCGGAGATCAAGGTCATCGGCGTGCAGACCGTGGACTCCGACGCCATGCTGCGCTCGGTGCGCGCCAAGAAGCGCGTGCAGCTCAGCGACGTGGGCCTGTTCGCCGACGGCACGGCGGTCAAGCTGGTGGGCGAGGAAACCTTCCGCATCGCGCGCGAGCTGGTGGACGACTTCGTGGTGGTAGACAACGACGAGGTCTGCGCCGCCATCAAGGACGTGTTCCAGGACACGCGCAGCATCGTCGAGCCCTCGGGCGCCATGGGCGTGGCCGCGATCAAGAAGTACGTCGCACAGCACAAGCTCAAGGGCCACACCTTTGCCGCCATCACCTGCGGCGCCAACATGAACTTCGACCGGCTGCGCTTCGTGGCCGAGCGTGCCGAGGTGGGCGAGCAGCGCGAGGCGCTGTTTGCCGTCACCATCCCCGAGGAGCGCGGCTCCTTCCGGCGCTTCTGTGAAGTCATAGGCACGCCCTTGCACCCGCGGGCAGTCACGGAGTTCAACTACCGCATCTCCGACCAGAAGGTGGCGCACGTGTTCGTGGGCATAGGCATCAGCAAGCGCGAGGAAGCCGACAAGCTGGCCCGCAGCTTCGAGCGCCACGGCTTCACGACGCTGGACCTCACCGACGACGAGCTGGCCAAGCAGCACGTGCGGCACATGGTGGGCGGACGCTCGGAGCTCGCGCGCGACGAGCGGCTGTTCCGCTTTACCTTCCCGGAGCGGCCGGGGGCGCTGATGCGCTTCCTGGAGGCCATGCAGCCGGAGTGGAACATCAGCCTCTTCCACTACCGCAACCAGGGCGCCGACTACGGCCGCATCCTGGTGGGCATCCAGGTGCCGCGCGGCGACCGCACGGCGTTCAAGCGCTTCCTGGACACGCTGGACTATCCCTGCGTGGACGAAACCGACAACCCGGTGTACCGGCTCTTCCTGCGCTGAAGCCTCTGGGCGGGCCGGCGCCGCCGGCTCGCTTCAAGGCAAGGCCGTACCGCTGACCCGCGGTCGAGCCCTGAACCCTCAGCCGCCCTGGTTTTGCGGATCGGGCACGGGCTGCTGCTCCATCTCCTGCTGAGGCACGGCCATGTCCTGCGGCGGCATCTCCTGTGGAATGGGCTGCTGCTGCGGCATGGGTTGCGGCACCATGGGTTGGCGCATGCCGCCCTGCACGCCCGGGTAGCCCTGGCCCGGCGCCATCCCGCCGCGCGGCAGGGCACCGCCCATGGGCGCGCCTGCGCTCGGCACGCCGGCAGGCGCTTCGCTGCCCGCCGGCGGCAGCACGCCCGTGCTGGCCACGGGCAGCGGCGGCAGCTCCAGCTGGATTTGCGCATTGCCGCCCCGCGGCCCAAGCTCGGCGCCGCGGATGCGCACGGACTGCAGCACGTAGCGGTCGTCCACCGCAGCGCCCACGCGGTAGGTGCGCGGCGGCTTGCCGTCCACGGCAATCACGGCCAGGCCTTCGCGGGTGCCGGTGTCGCGCGGAGCCACCACCCCCACGAGCTGAAAGCGGCCGGCGTCGGCCGAGACCACGGGCTCGGCCTCGGCCTGCGCCGCACGCTCGCCCAAGAGCCGGCCCAGATCGCCGCGGGCGCCCGCGGCGGTGGACACGGCCACCGCCTGCGCCGGCACGGCCGGTGCGCGCGGCCCCAGCCGCAGCGCCCAGAACACGATCGTGGCGGCCACGGCGGCCCAGAGAATGAAGGCGATCAGGCGGGCTTGCATGCGGCGATTATCATGGCCGCCCTTCGACTTGTTGACTTGCGTGGCAGCCATGCGTGTTTCTTCGTCTCTTCGCCGGCGCGAGCGCGGCTTCACGCTCATCGAGCTGATGGTGGTGCTGGTCATCATCGGCGTGCTGGCGGCGCTCATCGTTCCCAACGTCCTCAACCGCGCCGACGATGCCCGCGTCACCGCCGCGCGCACCGACGTGAACAACCTGATGCAGGCCCTCAAGCTCTACAAGCTCGACAACCTGCGCTACCCCGACTCGGCCCAGGGCCTGGACGCACTGGTGCACAAGCCCACCTCCGGCTCCGTGCCGCCCAACTGGCGCCCCTACCTGGAAAAACTGCCCAACGATCCCTGGGGCCACGCCTACCAGTACGTCAACCCGGGCGTAAAGGGCGAGATCGACGTCTTCAGCTTCGGCGCCGACGGCCAGCCCGGCGGCGAGGGCAACAACGCCGACGTCGGCTCCTGGCAGTAAGCGACGTCCGCCCGGCGGCGCGCACCGCCTCCATCCGCAGCACCGCCCGGCGCCCCCGGCAGCTCCCATGAAACGCCTGCAGCGCGGCTTCACCATCATCGAGCTGCTGGTGGTCGTGGCCATCATCGCCATCGCCGCCGGCGTCACCAGCCTGGCGCTGCGCGACAGCGACGCCAAGGCGCTGGACCAGGAGGCCGCGCGGCTGTCGGCCCTGCTCGAATCGGCCCGCGCCCAAGCCCGCGCCGGCGCGCTGTCGGCGCGCTTCGAGCTGGCGGCGCAGGGCAACACCGAGGGCGCTTTCCGTTTCGTGGGCCTGCCCCCGGCGGTCAAGATGCCCTCCAACTGGCTCAACGAGCGCACCACTGCCGAAATCGTGGGCGCGCGCGCGCTGCGCCTGGGCCCCGAGCCGCTCATTGGCGCGCAGCGCATCATGCTGCGCTTGGGCGAGCGCAGCCTGGTGCTGGCCACCGACGGGCTGGGCCCTTTCTCCATGGTGGAGACGCCCCAGCCATGAAGCGCGGCGCGGCGGCGGGCTTCACGCTCATCGAGGTGCTGGTGGCGCTGGCCATCGTGGCCATCGCGCTGGGCGCGGGCATGAAGGCCTCCGGCTCGCTTGCCGGCAACGCGCAGCGCCTGGCCGACGTCAGCGCCGCGCAGTGGTGCGCCGAGAACCAGCTCACCGAAATGCGCCTGACCCGCCAGTTCCCCGGCATAGGCGACACCGAGTTCGCCTGCGAGCAGTTGGGCCGCCAGTACGGCGGGCTCATGAAGGTGCGACCCACGCCCAACCCCAACTTCCGGCGTGTGGACGCCATCGTCAAGGACGAGGCCGGACTGACGCTGCTGGTCATCTCCACCATCCTGCCGAGGCTGTGAGGCCATGAGACGCGCGCGCAACACGGCCCAACGACACCAAGGCGGCTTCACGCTGGTGGAGGTGCTAGTGGCGCTGGTGGTGATGGCCGTGATGGCGGGCCTGGCGTGGCGCGGCATTGACGGGCTGGCGCGCGCGCGGGAGGTCACGCAGTCCAACCTGGAGGCCACCGAGCGGCTCAACACCGTGATGGCGCAATTGGAAGCCGACCTGCTGGCGGTGTACGACACGCAAGGCGTCGTCCCTGCCGTGAGCTGCGACGGCGCCACGCTGCGCATGACGCGCACCGCCCCCGACCAGGAAGGCGTGCAACTGGTGGCTTGGCAACTGCGCAGCCCACAGTGGACGCGCTGGGCCAGCCCCGCGGCGCTGCGCAGCGGCGAGCTGCAGGAGCACTGGCTGCGCAGCCAGCAACTGCTGGGCAACGAGACGAATCAACTGTTGCTGCTCGGCGGCGTGACCGGCATGCAGGTGTACTTCTTCCGCGGCAACGCCTGGACCAACTGCCAGTCCAGCGCCGGCACCGCGACCGCGGCTACGGGCACGCCCGGCACTTCGGCCGGCACGGGCACGCCGACCCAAGCCACCCCGCCACCGGCGGGCGTGCGCATCGTGCTCACGCTGGCGCAGCCGCGCACGGGCACGCTCACGCGCTCCTTCGCGCTGGGGCCGCAGTGATGGCCTGGCGTCGCCCACTCCTCCTACCCCACCGCCGCCAGGCGGGCGCGGCGCTGCTAGTGGCCATGATCCTGGTGACCGTGGTGAGCACGCTGGCCGCCGGCATGGTGTGGCAGCAGTGGCGCGCGGTGGAGGTGGAGGCGGCCGAGCGCGCACGCACGCAGTCGGCCTGGATACTCAACGGCGCGCTGGACTGGGCGCGGCTGATCCTGCGCGAGGATGGCCGCACCGGCCAGACGGACCACTTGGGCGAGCCTTGGGCCGTGCCGCTGGCCGAGGCGCGGCTGTCCACCTTTCTGGCCGCCGAGCGCAGTGAGAACGCGGACGACGGCCCCGAGGCCTTCCTCTCCGGCGACATCACCGACGCCCAGTCCCGCTACAACCTGCGCAATCTCATCAAGGACGACGGCAAGCAGGACCCGGCACAGGTGGCCGTGCTGCAGCGGCTCATGGCCAACGCCGGTCTGTCGTCGGGCCTGGCCACCCAGATCGCCAACGGGCTGCAACAGGCCCTGGCGCAGCCGCCGGAGTCTCAGGCGCCGCTCATGCCGCGCAGCATCGAGCAGTTGGGCTGGCTGGGCGTGGATGAAGCCACTCGCACCAAGCTCGCGCCGTGGATCGTGCTGCTGCCCGTGGCCACCAAGATCAACCTCAACACCGCCCCGCGCGAGGTGCTGGCGGCGGTGATAGGCGTGGACGTGGCCAGCGCGCAGCGCCTGGTCATCACGCGCGAGCAGTCGCCCTTCAAGGAGATCTCGCAAGCACAGGCGCTGCTGCCCTCCTCCGGAAGCACGCCGCCCAAGTTCGACGGTACCGACGTCAAGACCAGTTACTTCGAGGTGCGCAGCCGGCTGCGCCTGGGCGATCAGGTGCTGGAGGAGCGCTCGCTGGTGTCCCGTGATGGCAACAACAACGTGCAGGCCATACGGCGCCAGCGCGTGAACCTCGCGCTCACCCAGGCCGGGGCAGGAACTGCCGCCCGTTAACGTCTCCGTTACGCAACTGCGGTAGCCTGCCGCCCCGAGCGCCGGCTGCCCGGCGGCGGCCGCCCGCTACAGTGCCTGCGACGCAGCGAACTCAGTCAGCATCAACTCACATGTCCATTCTTGTGGTCCAAATCCCGCCCCGCGAACGGCTGAGCGTCGCCGGAGGCGAGGCGGCAGTGCGTGGCGGCGAATTCAGCTACGTCCTGAGCCCGGACGGGCTCGCCGTGGGCAGCAGCGGCCGCTGCGCCCCAGCCCTGCTGCCCAAGGCCGACACCGTGCTGGCCCTGCTGTCCGACACCGATTGCAGCTGGCTGCGTGCCGCCGCCCTGCCCAAGGCGCCGGCGGGCAAGCTGCGCGCGGCACTGCTGGGCCTGCTGGAGGAGTCGCTGCTGGACGATCCGGAGCTCGTCCACCTGGCGCTGGCGCCCAAGGCCACGCCGGGCGAGCCCACCTGGATCGCCGCCATGCACAAGCCCTGGCTGGCCGCGCAGCTGGCGCAGCTCGAAGGCGCCGGGCTGATCGTGGAGCGCGTGCTGCCCTGCGCCTGGCCGGACGCCACGCAGCCGCACGGCCACTTCAGCACCGTGCCCGGCAACGACCCGCAGGCGCCGCTGCGCCTGACCTGGAGCGACGCCGACGGCGTCACCGCGCTGCGCCTGCAAGGCGGCATGGCGCGGCAACTGTTGTCGCGCTGGCAGGAAGGCCCCGCCCGCTGGACCGCCACGCCCGCCGCCGCCACCGAGGCCGAGCGCTGGCTGGGCACCCCCGTGCAGTTGCTCGGCGACGAGGAGCGCGCCCTGGAGGCGGCCCGCTCGCTGTGGAACCTGCGCCAGTTCGACCTGGCGCCGCAGCACCGCGGCATGCTGGCGCTGCGCGACGCCTGGCGCCAGTTCCGCAGCCCGCCCTGGCGCCCGGTGCGCTGGGGCCTCGCAGGGCTGGCGGTGGCCCAACTGCTGGGCATGAACCTCAGCGCCTGGCAACTGCACCACGGCATACAGCAGCGCAAGCTGGCCATGGACCAGGTGCTGCGCGGGACCTTCCCGCAGGTGCGCGCCGTGCTGGACGCGCCGCTGCAGATGGAACGCGAAACGCAGGCGCTGCGCACGGCCGCCGGCCGCCCCGGCGAGTCGGACTTCGAGTCCCTGCTCTCGGCCGCCGCGCTGGCCTGGCCGCAGGGGCGGCCGCCGCTGGAGGGGCTGAAATTCGAGCCGGGGCGGCTGACGCTGCCCGCCACGGGCTGGAGCCCTGCCGAGATCGAAAACTTCCGTGCCCAGTTGCGCCCGGGCGGCTGGGCCGTCGAGGCCAGCGACGGGCGCCTGACGCTGCGGCCGCAGGGGGGCGTATGAACAAGGCCATGGCTTCCCGGGAACTGCAGCGCCTGCAGGCGCTGCGCGAGCAGTTGCGTGCGCGCTGGCGCGCCCTGGCACCGCGCGAGCGCCGGCTGTTGAGCGTGGCCGGCGTGCTGCTGGGCTTGCTGCTGCTGTGGCTGCTGGCCGTGCAGCCGGCCCTGCGCACGCTGCGCGAGGCGCCGACGGAGATTGACCGCCTGGAAACCCAGTTGCAGCGCATGCAGCGCCAGGCCGCAGAGGCGGGCGAGCTGCGCAACACCACGCCCGTGGCACCGGCGCAGAGCCTGGAAGCGCTGCGCGCGGCCACGCAGCGCCTGGGCGAGCGGGCCAAGCTGGTCGTCGCCGGCGAGCGCGTCACGGTCACGCTCACCGGCGTCGAAGGGCAGGAGTTGCGCGACTGGCTGGCCGAGGTGCGCAGCGGCGCCCGCGCCCGCCCGGTGGAAGTACAGCTCACGCGCGCCGGACAGGGCTTCAACGGCAGCCTGGTGCTGGCCCTGGGAGGCACGACTTGAAGCGCGCCCTGCCCTGGCGCCGCCGCGGCGGCCCGCGCGCCGATGCGCTGGCGCAGGCTGAAGCCGCGCTCACGGCGCAGGCCTGGCAGCGCATGCACCGCGCCAGCCGGCGTTGGGCCCTGTGGGGCGCGCTGGTGGGCGCGCTGCTGGCGCTGGTGCTGTTCGCGCCGGCGGCGTGGCTGGCGCAGGCCGTGGCCTCGGCCAGCAACCAGCGCGTGCTGCTGGTGCAGACGCGCGGCACGCTGTGGAACGGCAGCGCCGCGCTGGTGCTCGGCGCCGGCCCCGACAGCCGCGACGCCGTGCTGCTGCCCGGCCGGCTGGAGTGGACGCTGCGCCCGGCCGGCCTGCAGGCGGCGTTGCGCTTGCGCCAGGACTGCTGCATGGAGCAGCCGCTGCTGCTGACGCTGCAGCCCGGCCTGGGCCGCGTGCGCGCCACGCTGCAGCCGCCGCCGGGCGGCCGCCTGGGCCAGTGGCCCGCAGCCTGGCTGGCCGGCCTGGGCACGCCCTGGAACACGCTGCAGCTCGGCGGCCTGCTGAGCATGAGCTCGCCGGGCCTGCAGTTCGACTGGGCGCAGGGCCGGCTGGCCATGCAGGGCAGCGCGCAGATCGAGGTGCTGGGCATGTCCTCGCGGCTGTCCACGCTGCAGCCGCTGGGCAGCTACCGGCTGCTGGTGCAGGGCAGCGGCCAGGCCACGACCATGGAGCTCTCCACGCTGCAAGGTGCGCTGCAACTCTCGGGGCAAGGCCAGTGGGCCGGGTCCCGGCTGCGCTTCAGCGGCGAGGCCCGCGCCGCCGAGGGCAGCGAAGCCGCCTTGAACAACTTGCTGAACATCATCGGCCGGCGCCAGGGCGCGCGGGCCATCATCACGATCGGATGAGAATGAAGAAGATGCGCCCCATTTCCGCGCCGCAACGGCGCTCGTCCTTCTTCCTGGCGCGGCCGATTTCCTGCGCCGTGGTCGCCACGCTGCTGCTGCCGCCGCCGCTGTGGGCGCAGCAACCCCGCGCCGCGGCTTCAGCCCCGGTCCCGGCGCAGCCCAGCGGCCCGGCACTGAACTCGCGCACGCCGGTGACGCTGAACTTCGTCAATGCGGAGATCGAGGCCGTGACGCGCGCCGTCGCGGCCATGGTGGACCGGCAGATCCTGGTCGATCCGCGCGTGCGCGGCCAGATCACGCTCTACAGCGAGCAGCCGCTGACGGTGCGCCAGGCCTACCAGAACTACCTGGCGCAGTTGCGCGGGCTGGGCTTCACGGTGGTGGAAAGCGGCGGGCTGCTCAAGGTGGTGCCGGAAGCCGACGCCAAGCTGCAGGCCGGCACCGTGTCGGTTGGGCCGCCGGTGCAGCGCGGCGACCAGGTGCTCACGCAGATCTTCAGGCTCAACCACGAGAACCCCAACAACCTCGTGGCGGTGCTGCGGCCGCTGATCAGCCCAAACAACACCATCAACGCCAACCCCAGCACCAACACGCTGGTGATCACGGACTACGCGGACAACCTGCAGCGCATAGGACGCATCATCGCGGCGCTGGACCAGCCGGCCAACACCGACGTCGAGATCATCCCGCTGCGCTACGCCGTGGCCAGCGACGTGGTGACGCTGGTGCAGCGCCTGGCCGATGCCAGCGCCGGCGCGGGTGGCGTGCCGGGCGCGGCCCCGGGCGTGGCCGGCGGCGGCACGTCCATCCTGGCCGACCCGCGCAGCAACTCGCTGCTGGTGCGCGCGGCCAGCCCCGCGCGGCTGGCGCAGATACGCGCCACGGTGGAGAAGCTGGACCGCCCCATGGACGGCATGAGCGACGCGGGCAACATCCGCGTCGTCTACCTCAAGAACGCCGACGCCGTGCGCCTGGCCACCGTGCTGCGCGCGGCCTTCGCGGCGCAGACCCAGGCCGGCACGGGCGCGGGTGGTGCCGGCGGCGCAGGAGGAGGCATCGCCTCCGGCGCGGCCGCGGCCCCCGTGGCGCAGCAGCCCGTGGCGGCCCAAACCAGCTTCGGCGCCACCGGCGCGGGCAGCGGCACCAGCACCGGGCTGTCAGCCCAGGCCACCTCGCCGGTGCAGGCCACCGCACAGCCCAACACCGGCGGCTTCGTGCAGGCCGACCCGGCCACCAACTCGCTCATCATCACGGCGCCGGAGCCGCTGTACCGGCAACTGCGCGCCGTCATCGACCAGCTCGACTCGCGCCGCGCGCAGGTCTACGTCGAGTCCATGATCGTGCGCGTGGACGCCACCAAGCTCGCGCAGTTCGGCTTCCAGTGGCAAGGCATCCTGGGCAAGGAAGGCGACAAGAACTTCTTGTACTCGGGCACCAACTACAGCAACAACAACAACAACGTCTTCAGCATCATCCAGGGCGTCAACAGCCTGGTGGGCGGCTCGACGTCCAGCACCAGCAGCACGGGCTCGCTGCCCGGCGCGGGCTTGAACGTGGGCCTGGTGCGCCGCGTCAACGGTGCGGTCACGCTGGTGTCGCTGGCCAACTTCCTGCAGAACGACGTCGGCGGCAACGTGCTGTCCACGCCCAACCTCGTGGCGTTGGACAACGAGGAAGCCAAGATCGTCGTGGGCCAGAACGTGCCCTTCGTCACCGGCACCTTCACCAACACCGGCACGGGCACCGGCGCCATCAACCCCTTCCAGACCGTGGAGCGGCGCGATGTGGGCCTGACCTTGCGGCTGCGCAGCCAGATCGGCGAAGGCGGCACGGTGCGCATGACCATCTTCCAGGAGAACTCCGCCGTGGTGCAGGGCGCCACCACCGTCAACGGGCCGACCACGGACAAGAGCTCCATCGAGACCTCCGTGGTGGTGGACGACGGCCAGATCCTGGTGCTGGGCGGCCTCATGCGCGATGAGTACGCCGACAGCGAGGACCGCGTGCCCGGCCTGGCCGACCTGCCGGTGGTGGGCGCCCTCTTCAAGAGCCGCAACCGCCAGCGCGTCAAGAGCAACCTGCTGGTGTTCCTGCGCCCGGTGGTGCTGCGCACGCCCACGGACGCGCAGGCCCTCACGCTGGACCGCTACGACGCCATACGCGCCATGCAGCAAGGCAGCCAGCCGCAGCCCAGCTCGGTCACGCCCGTCAACGACGCGCCGGTGCTGCCCGTGCAGCCCCAGGTGCCCGGCCGCGGCTCGCCCATCGTGCCGGTGCGCCCCGTGTCGCCGCACGACGACAACACGCCGCCAACGCCAGCCCCCGTGCCTTTGCCGCCGCCGGCCAGCGCGCCGCCCGTGCCGTCCTCGATGGACGCGCCGGCCGCGCAGCCCCAGCCCGTGCCCGACGCCCGCGTGGACACGCCGCAAGGCCGCTGAAGGGCGGACTGCCGCACACGCCCCACCCGCAGTACCGAGGACCAAGCCATGGGTCGCTACCCCCTGCCCTACGCCTTCGCCAAGGCCAACGCGCTGCTGCTCGAAAGCGACGGCAGCCAGTTCACGCTGTGGAGCGGCGACACCACGCCGGCAGCGGCGATGTCGGAGGTGCTGCGGCTCTACGAGGTCGGCACCTTCGAGCGCGAGGCCGGCGCGACGCTGTCGCAGCGCATCGCCGCGGCCTACGCCGGGGGTGAGTCCAGCGCCGCGGCCGTGGTGGGCGAGGTGGAAAGCGCCGTGGACCTGAGCCGCATGATGCAGGACCTCCCCGCCGTGGAAGACCTGCTGGAAGCGGCCAACGACGCGCCCATCATCCGCATGCTCAACGCGCTGCTGACGCAGGCGGCCAAGGACGGCGCCAGCGACATCCACATCGAGCCCTACGAGCGCAGCTCCTCCGTGCGCTTTCGCGTGGACGGCACGCTGCGCGAGGTGGTGCAGCCCAACCGCGCGCTGCACGCGGCGCTGATCTCGCGGCTGAAGATCATGGCCGAGCTCGACATCGCCGAAAAACGCTTGCCGCAGGACGGGCGCATCTCGCTGCGCATTGGCGGGCGCGCCATCGACGTGCGCGTCTCCACCCTGCCCAGCGCCCACGGCGAGCGCGCCGTGCTGCGCCTGCTGGACAAGGGCGAGTCCAAGTTCTCGCTGGAGGGCCTGGGCATGAGCGGCAACGTGCTCTCCACCTTCGACCGCCTGGTGCACCAGCCCCACGGCATCGTGCTCGTCACCGGCCCAACCGGTTCCGGCAAGACCACCACGCTCTACGCCTCGCTGGGCCGGCTGGACACGGCCACCACCAACATCCTCACGGTGGAGGACCCGGTGGAATACGAGCTGCCGGGCATTGGGCAGACGCAGGTCAACGCGCGCATCGAGCTGACCTTCGCCAAGGCGCTGCGCGCCATCCTGCGCCAGGACCCGGACGTGATCATGATCGGCGAGATCCGCGACTACGAGACGGCGCAGATCGCCATCCAGGCCTCGCTCACCGGCCACCTGGTGCTGGCCACGCTGCACACCAACGACGCGCCCAGCGCCGTCACGCGGCTGACCGACATGGGCATCGAGCCCTTCCTGCTGTCCTCCAGCCTCCTGGGCGTGCTGGCGCAGCGCTTGGTGCGCAAGCTCTGCCCGGACTGCAAGCGCCAGGACGACGTGGGCCGCTGGCACCCCGTGGGCTGCCCGAACTGCGGCCACAGCGGCTACCGTGGCCGCACCGGCGTGTACGAGCTGATGGTGGCCGACGAGCAGGTGCGCGCCCTCATCCACGGCCGCGCCCCCGAGGCGCAGATGCGCGCCGCGGCCGAGGCCGCGGGTCTGCGCTCCATGCGCGAGGACGGCGACCGGCTGGTGGCCGAGGGCGTCACCTCGCCTGAGGAAGTGCTGCGCGTCACGCGCGAAGGCTGAAACGACCCATGCCCGCCTACCGCTTCGAGGCCCTCAAGGCCGACGGCAAGACCAGCACCGGGCTGCTGGAAGCCGACAACGCCCGCGCCGCCCGCGCCCAACTGCGCGCGCAGGCGCTGGTGCCGCTGCAGGTGCAGCCCGTGGCCGCGGGCTCGGAAGGCGCGGCCGGCGGCGCGGCGCGCTGGCGGGGGCGGGTGTTCGGCAACACGGCGCTGACGGTGTGGACGCGCCAGCTCGCCGGGCTGGTGTCCTCCGGGCTGCCGCTGGAGCGCGCCCTCACGGCGCTGGCCGACGAGGCCGAGGACCCGCGCCAGCGCGAGCTGGTGGCGCACCTGCGCAGCGAGGTCAACGCCGGCTCCTCCTTCGCCCGCGCGCTGGCCGGCGCGCCGCGCGAGTTCGACGACGTCTACCGCGCCGTCGTTTCCGCAGGCGAGCAAAGCGGTGCGCTGGGCACCGTGCTGGAGCGCCTGGCCAACGACCTGGAGGAGCGCCAGGCGCTGCGCGCGCGGCTGTTGGGCGCCACGCTCTACCCGGCCATCGTGTCGGTGATCGCGGTGGTGATCGTGGTCTTCCTGGTCACCTACGTCGTGCCGCAGGTGGCCTCGGTCTTCACCAGCTCCAAGCGCGCGCTGCCGGCACTCACGGTGGCCATGCTGGCGCTGAGCGACTTCGTCCGGCACTGGGGCTGGCTGATGCTGGCGCTGCTGGTGGCCGGCGGCATAGGCCTGGCCGCGGCGCGGCGCAATCCGGCCTTCCGCGAGCGCTTTGACGCCGGCTGGCTGCGGCTGCCGCTGGTCGGCCGCCTGGCGCGCGGCTACAACGCGGCGCGCTTCGCGGGCACGCTGGCCATGCTGGCCGACGCGGGCGTGCCCATCCTCAAGGCGCTGCAGGCGGCCGCCGAGACCCTCTCCAACCGCGCCATGCGCGCCGACGCGCTGGACGCCCTGGTGCAGGTGCGCGAGGGCGCGCCGCTGGCGCTGGCGCTGGCGGCGAAAAAACGCTTTCCGGGCCTGCTGCCCATGTTCGCCCGCCTGGGCGAGCAGACCGGCGAGCTGCCGCAGATGCTGGGCCGCGCCGCCGCGCAGCTCGGCGCCGAGGTGCAGCGCCGCGCACTGGCGCTGGCCACCATCCTGGAGCCGCTGCTCATCGTGGGCATGGGCGGCGTGGTGATGCTCATCGTCCTGGCCGTGCTGCTGCCCATCATCCAGCTCAACACCTGGGTCAAGTAAGCGCCCTGGGCGCTGCGTCGCGGCGGCGTCCGGCAGAACAACCGTGAACTTCGTCCGCACCACCGTCTGCACAACGGGCCTGTCTCTTGCTTAAATGACAGGGAAACAAGGCGCCGCGGCACTGGCCATCCGCGCTGGTTGGCGGTTGGTGGGCAGCGGGCGCCTCGCGAAGTGCAAGGAGGTGTGTTCATGGCTGCCCCGTCGACCGATCTCGTTCCGTCCCCGCCGCCCAGCGCGATCCCGATCGCCAGCCTGCGCAACCTCTACCGTGTCGATGAGGTCGAGCGCCGGCTGACCAAGCTGCCCCCGCGCGAGCACGAGCACCTGCGCAGCACCTATGAGCGCATGCTGGAAAAGGGCCCCGAGCGCTTCCAGGTCAAGCCTTCCGGCCTGCCGGCCATGCAGCACCTGTACGAGGAGCTGCCCAACTTCCGCGAGGTGCTGGACGACGTGCGCCGCCAGCTCGCGCTCTGCCACGACAGCCGCGACGCGCTGGAAATCACGCCCATGCTGCTGCTTGGGCCGCCCGGCATAGGCAAGACGCACTTCGCCCGCGCCGTGTCGCAGTTGCTGGGTACCGGCCTGGGCTTCATCTCCATGAGCTCGCTCACCGCCGGCTGGGTGCTCAGCGGCGCCTCCAGCCAATGGAAGGGAGCGCGCCCGGGCAAGGTGTTCGAAACGCTGGTGGACGGCGCCTACGCCAACCCGGTGATGGTGGTGGACGAGATCGACAAGGCCCGCGCCGAGCAGGCCTACGACCCGTTGGGCGCGCTCTACGGGCTGCTGGAGCACGACACGGCGCACAGCTTCACCGACGAGTTCGCCGAGGTGCCCATAGACGCCAGCCAGGTGATCTGGATCGCCACGGCCAACGACGAGCGCGGCATTCCCGAGCCCATCCTCAACCGCATGAACGTGTTCGAGGTGCAGTCGCCGGACCATGACGCGGCGCGCAGCATCGCGCTGCGGCTGTACGCGGGCATACGCGCCACGCACGACTGGGGCCGGCGCTTCGAGGCCGAGCCGCTGGAGGAGGTGCTGGAGCGGCTAGCGGCCATGGCGCCGCGCGAGATGCGCCGCACCTGGATGACGGCCTTCGGCAACGCCCGCCTGGCCGGGCGCGACCACATCGAGCTGGCCGACCTGCCCGGCGCCGCCGCCAAGCGCACGCCCATGGGTTTCACGGCGCAGTAGCCCGCCACGGCGCCCCGCGCAGACCGCCCCGTCAGGCCGTGGGCGGCTCCTTGGGCGGCGGCCGCGGCGCCACCATGGCTGCCGCTAGGCCGTCCGAGGCCGGCCGCGCCCAGGCGTCCAGCAGCGTGTAGGCCACGGCCAGCACCACCGGGCCGATGAAGATGCCCACCAGGCCGAAGGCCAGCAGCCCGCCGATCACGCCGGTGAAGATGAGCAGCAGCGGCAAGTCCGCCCCCAGCCGTATGAGCACCGGGCGAACGATGTTGTCCATGGTGGCCACCACCAGCGACCACACCGCCAGGAACACGCCCCAGCCGGTTTCGCCGCTCCAGAACACCCACACCGTGGCCGGCACCAGCACCGGCAGCGCGCCGATCTGCGCGATGCAGAGCATGAACATGGCCATGGTCAGCAGCCCCGCCATGGGCACGCCGGCCAGCGCCAGCCCAACGCCGGCCAGCAGCGCCTGTATCAGCGCCGTGCCGCCCACGCCCAGGGCCACGCCGCGGATGGCCTGCGCAGCCAGCTCCACCACGGCCACGCCCTGCTCGCCCCCCAGCCGCCGCGCAAAGCGCACCAGCGCCGCGGCCCAGCCCTCGCCCGTGGCGTACATCACCGAGGCCAGCGCCGCGGTCACTAGGAACTGCAGCAGCAGCCGCCCAACGCTGCCCACCTCCAGCAGCAGCCAGCGCGTGAGGTTGCCCGCGTAGGGCGTGAGCAGGTTGAACAGGCCGTCCACGCCCAGCGAGACGGCCTCGGACCAGGCGCGCTTGAGCTGCACGCCGACAAAGGGCAGCCCGGAGAGCCACTGCGGCGGCGTGCGGGGCGGACGCCAGGTGGTGAGCAGCCGCACGGCCTCGCCGATCTGGTCGATGTGGTTGATCAGCGCCGCCACCGCCAGCGTCAGCGGCAGCAGCAGCAGCACGACCAGCAGCAGCGTCATCACCGTCACCGCCAGCCAGCGCCGGTTCCACAGCCGGCGCTGCAGCGTCAGCAGCAGCGGCCAGGTGGAGACCACCAGCATGGCCGCCCAAATGCCCGGGCCGAGGAAGGGGCGCAGTATCCACAGCGAGCCGACGATCAGCGCCGCGATGAACAGCACGCCCAACGTGGTGCGGGGCAGGTCTTGGGAGGGCATGGACATGGGCGGCGCGCGTCGTTGGCAAGGAACCCGGGGATGCTACCCACCCCGTCCCCGGGGATCGCCTTGCCAGGGGCTCAGTACGACAGGCCGGTGGTGCTGGCGTCAGGCGTGCCGCCGGTGTTGCCGGCGCTGAAGTACTGGTAGATGAAGTGGCCGGTATCCGCTTTCACGAGCACGCGTTCGCCAAAAGCCGCTTCACGGATTTGCAGCACGCCGCCGGGCTGAAGGCTGCCGCCCACCAGCTTGGTGAAGGACGTGGGCTGGGTCAGGACGTAGTCGTGGCCGTTCACCCTCACGTTGCCGTGCACGGCCACGCTGGAGCTGTCCGCGGAAGTCGCCACGTCAACCGCGTAATCGGCTCGCACCGCCGTGCTGCCCTCGTTGAAGGTGGCATTGCTGAGGCTGATGGACAGCGTGTTCACGGTCCCGATGGCAAAGCTCACCGCCGCGCCGCCACTGAGGGTGGCCCCATCCGCATTCAGGCCGTTGAAGCTCAGCGACAGCGAGCCGGACGAAGCGCCGTACCCCGTCACCGAAATGCCCAATCCGCCATTGATGGGCATGCCGTCCACGACGCAGCCGTGGAACTGGAGGTTGGCGGAATCGCCCTGCGACAACCGGCCGTTGTTGTCGGCGTCCGAAACCGATCCGTCCACGTATCCACCGTCCGGACAAGACACAGGCTTGGTTTGCGTCGCCTGGGCCTGCTCGCGCCCGCTGGCGCCCTGGTCCAGCAGGCGCTGGAGCAGGCCCACGGGGTCGGCGGGGATGCTTGAAGCCTGGCCGGCTTCCTGAATTCCCTCCAGGCTGGAAATACCTCTCAGGCCGTCGGCTGCGGCCAGGACGGCAAGCATGGAGTCCGACACCGAGCCGGCAACCTCCTGGTAGGTCGTGGCCGTGATGCCCGGCGACGTGGGTGCCGGCTCGGAACTGCCCCCGCCTCCACCGCCGCAAGCGGACAACAACAGGCCGGCTGCGCAGGCCACGGGCAGCAGCCGCATCGAGATCTTGTTCATGCTTGTTTTCCTGGTTTGAGATGTCCCCTGCCGCGCCACCACGGCGCCGGCAGCAGGACGCGGCCCCCTCGACCGCCGCCGCGCATTGTGGAGAAGCCCGCAACCGGAGCGCCTCGCGCCGCTTGCGGCACATCAAGACCCGGGTGCAAAGCGCCGCCAGCCGGCCGCGGCCGCACCCACGCGCCACGGCAACGCGGGCTCAGTCCGCCGGCCCGTAGTGGCGCAGCTTGTCGAGTGCCAGCACGCGCACGCCGCCGTATTCGATGCGGATCACGCCCTCGGCCTGCATGCTGCGCAGCGCGCGGTTGACGCGCTGGCGCGACAAGCCCACCAGGTAGGCCAGCTCCTGCTGCGTGATGCGCAGCATCTCGCCCACGCCCGGGTACAGCACCGGATCGAACAGCGCGGCCAGGCTGCGCGCCACGCGGGCATCGGGCTGCGTCAGCCGGTCGATGTCGCGCGCCGCGATGAACTGGCCCAGCCGCTCGTTGAGCTGCTGCATCAGGAAGCGGTTGAAGCCCAGGCTGCTCTCCAGCAGCCGGTCGAAGCAGTCGATGGGCAGCCCGGCAATGACGCTGCGCCGCAGCGCCTGCACGTTGAAGCGGTAGCCCTCGCGCTTGAGCGCCGTGCCCTCGCCGAACCAGCCGCCCGGCGGCACGCCCATGTAGGTCACGGTGGTGCCGTGGGCGCCGTCGTTGCCCACCTTGAGCAGCCCGTCCAGCACGCCGAACCAGTAGATGGGCGGGCGCCCAACCCGGCACAGCAGCTCGCCGGGCTCCACCTCCACCACGCGCAGCGACGCCAGCGCCTGCTCGCGCGCCCCGGGCTCCAGCCGGGACAGCCACGGGATGCCCGGCAGCTCTTGAGCCCGCGGCATGCGCGAGCGGGAAAGCAGCGGGGCCGAGGGCGTGAGGTCGGTCAAGGCCATGCGGGAAACCCCCTTTGGGACAGACCCGGAGATTGTCGCCGTCGCGACAACTCGGCGTCAAAGTGCCGCCCAGAATCCGTGCACTTCGCCGCCACACCGGGGGCGAAGCCGCTGTCGGGAGACGCCGTTGACGACTTTTCCTCACCTGCTGCTTGAACATGCCGCCCAACGCCCGCAGGCCCCCGCGCTGCGCGAGAAGGACCTGGGCATCTGGCAAACGCTGACCTGGGGCGAGCTTGCGGAGCTCGTGCGCGCGCTGGCGCATGGCCTGTCCGCGGCCGGGCTGCGGCGCGGCGAGCACCTGATCGTCGTGGGCGAGAACCGGCCGCGGCTGTACGCGGCCATGCTGGCGGCGCAGTCGCTGGGCGCGGTGCCCGTGCCGCTGTACCAGGACGCGGTGGCGGCGGAGTTCGTCTTCCCGTTGCGCAATGCCGAGGCGCGCTTCGTGGTCGCCGAGGACCAGGAGCAGATCGACAAGTTCCTGGAGATCCGCGAGCAGTGCCCGCTGCTGCAGGGCCTGTGGTTCGATGACCCGCGTGGCCTGCGCAACTACCGCGAGCCGGGCCTGGCCTCGCTGGATGCGCTGGCGGAGTCCGGCCGCGCCCACGCCGCGCAGCACCCCGGCTTCTTCGAGGCCGAGGCGCGCCGGGTCCAGCCCGCCGACGTCGCGGCCATGTTCTACACGTCGGGCACCACCGGCACGCCCAAGGGTGTGGTGCACACCCACGCCTCGCTGCTGGACCGCGCGCAGGCCGGCGCGCGCTTCGACAAGCTCACCGCCGCCGAGGAGGTGCTGGCCTACCTGCCGCCGGCCTGGATAGGCCAGAACATCTTCAGTTATGCCCAGTGGCTGGCTTGCGGTTACGTCGTCAACTGCCCTGAGTCGGCCGCCACGGTGTCCATCGACCTGAAGGAGATTGGGCCGACCTACTACTTCGCGCCGCCGCGCGTCTTCGAAGGCCTGCTCACCAGCGTCATGGTGCGCATGGAGGACGCCGGCAAGCTCAAGCGCTGGCTGTTCGAGCGCTTCATGGCGCTGGCCCGCCGCGTGGGCCCGGCCCGCCTCGACGGCAAGCCGCTGCCGCTCACCGACCGGCTGGCCTGGAAGCTGGGCGACTTGTGCATCTACGGTCCGCTGCGCAACCAGTTGGGCATGTCGCGCGTGCGCGTGGCCTACACCGCGGGCGAGGCCATTGGGCCGGACCTGTTCAGCTTCTACCGCGCCATAGGCGTCAACCTCAAGCAGCTCTACGGCTCCACCGAGACGGCGGTGTTCGTGTGCTTGCAGCCCGACCACGAGGCGAAGGCCGATACGGTGGGCGTGCCGATCGAGGGGGTGGAGCTGCGCATTACCGCCGACGGCGAGGTGCTGGTGAAATCCTCGGGGCTGCTGCAAGGTTACTTCCGCAACCCGCAGGCCACGGCCGAGGCGCTGCAGGACGGGTGGTTTCGCACCGGCGACGCCGGCTTCCTGGACGCGGGCGGCCACCTCAAGATCATCGACCGCGCCAAGGACGTCGGCCGGCTCAAGGGCGGCGCTTTCGACGGCGCCATGTTCGCGCCCAAGTACGTGGAGAACAAGCTGAAATTCTTCCCGTACGTGAAGGAGGCCGTGGCCTTCGGCGACGGGCGCGACCAGGTCTGCGCCTTCGTCAACATCGACATGGAAGCCGTGGGCCATTGGGCCGAGCGCCGCAACCTGCCCTACACCGGCTACACCGACCTGGCAGCCAAGCCGCAGGTGCTGGAGCTCATCCGCGGCTGCGTCGAGCAGGTCAACGCCGACCTGGCGCGCGACGAGCAGCTCGCCGGATGCCAGGTGCACCGCTTCCTGGTGCTGCACAAGGAGCTGGACGCCGACGACGGCGAGCTCACCCGCACGCGCAAGGTGCGCCGCGGCTTCATCGCCGAGCGCTACGCGCCGCTGTTGCAGGCCCTCTTCGAAGGGCGCGAGAGCCAGTTCATCGAAACCCCGGTGAAGTTCGAGGACGGGCGCAGCGGCGTGGTCAGCGCCACGCTGCGCATCGCCGACGCCAAAACCTACCCCGTCGCCCGGAGGGCCGCTTGATGAACGCCATCGTCAGCTCCGAGCTGCTTGCCCAGCCCGCCACCATGCCCTCGCCCGACCTGGAGCCGCCCGCCGCCACGGGGCGCCGCATCGGCGACGTCATCCTGGCCGTCAACCACATCACGCTGCGCTTTGGCGGCGTCAAGGCGCTCACCGACATCAGCTTCGACGTGAGGGAGCACGAGATCCGCTCCATCATCGGCCCCAACGGTGCCGGCAAGAGCTCCATGCTCAACTGCATCAACGGCGTGTACCAGCCGCAGGAAGGCTCCATCACCCTGCGCGGCAAGAGTTTCAAGAACATGAACCCGCGCCAGGTCGCGGAAGCGGGCGTGGCCCGCACCTTCCAGAACCTGGCCCTGTTCAAGGGCATGAGCGTGCTGGACAACATCATGGCCGGGCGCAACCTGCGCATGAAGGCCAACATCTTCCAGCAGGCGCTGCGGCTGGGCCCGGCGCTGCGCGAGGAGATAGCGCAGCGCGAGAAGGTGGAACGCATCATCGACTTCCTGGAGATCCAGCCCTGGCGCAAGACGCCCGTGGGCCGCCTGCCCTACGGCCTGCAAAAGCGCGTGGACCTGGGGCGGGCGCTGGCGATGGAGCCCTCGGTGCTGCTGCTGGACGAGCCCATGGCGGGCATGAACGTCGAGGAAAAGCAGGACATGTGCCGCTTCATCCTCGACGTCAACGACGAGTTCGGCACCACCATCGTCCTCATCGAGCACGACATGGGCGTGGTGATGGACATCTCCGACCGCGTCGTGGTGCTGGACTACGGCAAGAAGATCGGCGACGGCGCACCGGATGAAGTGCGCAGCAACCCCGACGTCATCAGCGCCTACCTCGGCGCCGGCCACTGACCGCGGCAGCGGCGAACGCAGGAACGACATCCATGGGCTTTTTCCTTGAAACCCTGATCGGCGGCCTGATGGTGGGCATGCTGTACGCGCTGGTGGCACTGGGCTTCGTGCTCATCTTCAAGGCCAGCGGCGTCTTCAACTTCGCGCAGGGCGCGATGGTGCTGTTCGCGGCCCTGGCCATGGCGCGCTTCTCGGAGTGGCTGCCGGCGTGGCTGGGCATCGAGAGCCGGCTGCTCATCAACGTGCTGGCCGGGCTGTGCGCCGCCTCGCTCATGGTGCTGGTGGCGTGGATGGTGGAGCGCTTCGTGCTGGGCAAGCTGGTCAACCAGGAGGGCATCACACTGCTCATGGCCACGCTGGGCATCGCCTACCTGATGGACGGCACGGGCCAGCTCATCTTCGGCAGCTCGACCTACAAGATCGACGTGGGCATGCCCAAGGACCCGCTGTTCGTCCTGGACAGCGTCTTCCCCGGCGGGCTGCTCATCAACCAGGAGGACCTCGCCGCCGCGGCCGTCGCCGCCGCGCTGGTGGCTGTGCTCTCGCTCTTCTTCCAGAAGACCGGCACGGGCCGCGCGCTGCGCGCCGTGGCCGACGACCACCAGGCCGCGCAATCCATCGGCATCCCGCTGTCGCGCATCTGGGTCATCGTCTGGTCGATCGCCGGCGCCGTGGCGCTGGTGGCGGCCATCATCTGGGGCTCCAAGCTGGGCGTGCAGTACTCGATTTCGCTGGTCGCGTTCAAGGCTTTCCCGGTGGTGATCCTGGGCGGGCTGACCTCGGTGCCGGGCGCCATCATCGGCGGGCTGATCATCGGCGCGGGCGAGAAGCTGTCTGAAATTTATGTCGGCCCCATGCTTGGAGGCGGCATAGAGAACTGGTTCGCCTACGTGCTGGCGCTGGGCTTCCTGCTGGTGCGGCCGCAGGGACTGTTCGGCGACCGCATCATCGACCGCGTCTGAGGAAGGCCAAGCCATGCTTTACCGCGAAAACGGCCAGTTCAAGCAGAGCTACGCCGCCGACCTGCAGATCTTCCCCGTGCTGCAGGACCGCGTGGCCGTGCTGGCCCTGGTGGCCTGCGCCATCTTCCTGCCCTTCGTCGCCAGCGACTACCTGCTGCGCGCGGTGCTCATTCCGTTTCTGATCCTGTCGCTGGCCGCGCTGGGCCTGAACATCCTGGTGGGCTACTGCGGGCAGATCTCGCTGGGCACGGGCGCCTTCATGGCCATCGGCGCCTACGCCGCCTACAACCTGCACGCGCGCGTGCCCGGCATGCCGCTGCTGGTGTCGCTCATCGGCGGCGGGCTGGCGGCCACGGTGTTCGGCGTGGCCTTCGGCATCCCCAGCCTGCGCATCCGCGGCCTGTACCTCGCGGTGGCGACGCTGGCGGCGCAGTTCTTTACCGACTGGTTCACCAACCGCGTCAAGTGGGTGACCAACGACTCGGCCTCCGGCTCGGTGAGCGTGGGCGACCTGCAGTTCCTGGGCCTGGCGCTGGACACGCCCGCGCGCCGCTACCTGCTGTGCCTGGGGCTGGTGATGGTGTTCGCGCTGCTGGCCAAGAACCTGGTGCGCGGCGCCATAGGCCGGCAGTGGATGGCCATGCGCGACATGGACGTGGCCGCCGCCGTCATCGGCATCCGCCCCATCTACGCCAAGCTCAGCGCCTTTGCGGTGAGCTCCTTCATCGTGGGCGTGGCCGGCGCCTTGTGGGGCTTCGTGCACCTGGGGAGCTGGGAGCCCGCGGCCTTCGGCCTGGAGCGCTCGCTGCAGCTGCTGTTCATGGTGATCATCGGCGGGCTGGGCTCGATTTCCGGCGCCTTCCTGGGCGCGGGCTTCATCGTGCTGTTGCCGCTGCTGCTGAACTACGCGCCGCACTGGCTGGGCCTGCCCATCTCCACGGGCACGGCCTCGCACCTGGAGCACATGATCTTCGGCGCGCTGATCGTGTTCTTCCTCATCGTCGAGCCGCACGGCCTGGCGCGGCTGTGGCTCACCGGGCGCGAGAAGCTGCGCCTGTGGCCCTTCCCGCATTGACCGCACCGAGCGCCCAACACCAACCGCATGGACCACGGCGCCCGCCCGTTGCGTGCGCCCCCGCTTTCCCGACCGCACAGACCAAGACACCGGAGAAGGAGACAACGCATGAAGCTCAAGACTTTCGCACTGGCCGCCGCCACCGCCGCCGCCATGCTGGCCGCCCCGCTGTCCACCGTGGCCGCGCCCGCGGACCAGGGCGAGCAGTTCATCCCGCTGCTGGTCTACCGCACGGGCCAGTTCGCGCCGCTGGGCATTCCCTGGGCCGATGGCAAGCAGGACTACCTGAAACTGGTCAACGCGCGCGACGGCGGCGTCAACGGCGTGAAGCTGGTGTTCGAGGAGTGCGAGACGGCCTACGACGCGGCCAAGGGCGTGGAGTGCTACGAGCGGCTCAAGGGCAAGGGCGGCGGCGCGGCGGGGTTCGACCCGCAATCCACCGGCATCACCTTCGCCGTGACCGACAAGGCCTTCAACGACAAGGTCTCCATCGAGACCCTGGGCTACGGCCTGTCGGCCTCGGCCGACGGCACGGTGTTCGAGTGGAACTTCCCGCTGCTGGGCACCTACTGGACGGCCGCCGACGTGATGCTGCAGGACATCGCCAAGAAGGCCGGCGGCTTGAAGGGCAAGAAGATCGCCCTCGTCTACCACGACTCGCCCTACGGCAAGGAGCCCATCGCGCTGCTGCAAAAGCGCGCCGCGCGCGACGGGTTCGATCTCGCCCTCTTCCCCGTGACGCCGCCCGGCGTGGAGCAGAAATCCACCTGGCTGCAGATCCGCCAGCAGCGCCCGGAGTACGTGCTGTTCTGGAGCGCGGGCGTGATGACGCCCGCCGGCATCCGCGAAGCCCAGGCCAGCGGCTACCCGCGCGACAAGATCTACGCCATCTGGTGGGCCGGCTCCGACCACGACGTGAAGGACTTGGGCGACGCGGCCAAGGGCTACAACGCCATCACCATCCACAACAGCGCCGCGCGCGACAAGGTCCACGACGACCTGAAGAAGTACGTCTACGACAAGGGCCAGGGCGCGTCCGCCGGCGAGATCGGCGCCATGGCGCACACACGCGGGATGATGATCGCCATGCTGCAGGTCGAGGCCATTCGCACCGCGCAGGAGAAGTACGGCAAGGGCAAGGTCATGACGCCGGAGCAGGTGCGCTGGGGTTTCGAGAATCTCAACCTCACCGCGGAGCGCCTGAAGGCGCTGGGCTTCTCGGAAATTATGCGGCCGGTCAAGACCAGCTGCGAGAACCACATGGGCACCGACTGGGCCCGCGTGGCGCAGTGGGACGGGGCCAAGTGGAACGTCACCAGCGACTGGTACCAGGCTGACAAGTCGCTCATTGACCCGCTGGTCAAGGAAGCCTCGGCCAAGTACGCCAAGGACAAGGGCCTCAAGGTCCGCAGCTGCAACTGACCCGGCAGCCGCCGCCGCACCTTCGCTCCACCACCGCCACGAGAGGCCCAGCCCATGCTTCCTGCTGCCGCCGCCACCTCCATGCCGGCCGCCGCCGCGGCGCCCGGCGCCCAGCCGCTGCTGGACGTCAACGGCATAGAGGTCATCTACAACCAGGTGATCCTGGTGCTCAAGGGCGTCTCGCTGCGCGTGGACGAGGGCGCCATCGTGGCGCTGCTGGGCGCCAACGGCGCGGGCAAGACCACCACGCTGCGCGCCGTCTCCAATTTGCTGCGCGGCGAGCGCGGCGAGGTGACCAAGGGCGCCATCACGCTGCGCGAGCAGCGCATCGAGGCGCTCTCGCCGGCGGAGCTGGTGCGCCGCGGCGTGGTGCAGGTGATGGAGGGGCGACACTGCTTCGCCCACCTCACCATCGAGGAGAACCTGCTCACCGGCGCCTACACGCGCACCGACGGCAAGGCGGCCGTCGCGCGCACGCTGGAAAAGGTCTACGACTACTTCCCGCGCCTGAAGACGCGCCGCCACTCGCAGGCCGCCTACACCTCCGGCGGCGAGCAGCAGATGTGCGCCATCGGCCGCGCGCTGATGTCCGAGCCGCGCATGGTGCTGCTGGACGAGCCGTCCATGGGCCTGGCGCCGCAGATCGTGGAGGAGGTGTTCTCCATCGTCCGCGACCTCAACCAGCGCGAGCGCGTGAGTTTTCTGCTGGCCGAGCAGAACACGCACATGGCGCTGACCTACGCCGACCACGGCTACATCCTCGAAAACGGCCGCGTGGTGATGGACGGCGCGGCGGCAGCGCTGCGCGAGAACGAGGACGTCAAGGAGTTCTATCTGGGCATGGGCGGCGGCGACCGCAAGAGCTTCAAGGACGTCAAGAGCTACAAGCGCCGCAAGCGCTGGCTGGCTTGATGCACCGGGGTAAAGCCATGAGCGACGACCTCTTCGCCCCACCGCCCTTCCATGCCGACGAGGGGCTGCAGCGTTTGAAACGCGAGTTGCGCGGCCTGGGGCTCACCGAGCGCGAAGGCCGCTTCGAGCGCCGCGGCCAGCCCATCGCCCGCGTGTGGCTCGACGGCGCGCAACTGCGGGCGGCCCGCGTGCGCCAGCCGGCGCGCAGCCCGCAATGGGTGGAAAAAAGCATTCAAGACCATGCCGCGCTGCGCGACTTCGTCGCCGAGCTTAAGCGCGAGCTCGCACGCTGGGGGGACCGTGATGACTGACTTCTACGACGCGCTGGAAACGCGCGAGCCGGCCGCGCGCGAGGCGGCCCTCCTGGCCGCGCTGCCCGGCGTGGTGGCGCAGGCCCAGGCGCACAGCAGCGCCGCGGCCGAGCTGCTGGCCGGCGTGGACGCGCGCGAGGTCACCAGCCGCGCGGCACTCGCGCAGTTGCCCGTGCTGCGCAAGTCCGAGCTGCTGCGCCGCCAGCGCGAGCGCCGCCATGGCGACCCCTTCGGCGGCCTGGCCACCGTGGGCTGGCGCGGGCTGGCGCGGCCGCAGGGTGCGCGGCGCGTGTTCCAGTCGCCCGGGCCGATCTACGAGCCCGAAGGCGAGGCGGCGGACTGGTGGCGCATGGCGCGGGCACTGTTCGCGGCAGGGTTCAGAAGCGGCGACCTGGTGCACAACAGCTTCAGCTACCACCTCACGCCGGCCGGGTCCATCATGGAAACCGGCGCGCACGCGCTGGGCTGCACCGTCTTTCCCGGCGGCGTGGGCAACACCGAGCTGCAGTTGCAGGCCATGGCCGAGCTGGGCCCGCACGGCTACGTCGGCACACCCAGCTTCTTGAAGATCCTGCTGGAGCGCGCGGCCGAGCAGCAGATCGCGCTGCCCAGCCTTGTAAAAGCGCTGGTCAGCGGCGAGGCCTGTCCGCCCTCTCTGCGCGCCTTCTTCGCCGAACACGGCGTGCAGGCCTTCCAGTGCTATGCCACGGCCGACCTGGGGCTCATCGCCTACGAGACCGCGGCGCGCGAGGGGCTGGTGGTGGATGAGGGCGTGATCGTGGAAATCGTCCAGCCCGGGGGCAGCGAGCCCGTGGCGCCGGGCGACATCGGCGAGGTCGTCGTCACCACCCTCAACCCGGACTACCCGCTCATACGCTTTGGCACCGGCGACCTCTCCGCCGTGCTGCCGGGCGAATGCCCAAGCGGGCGCACCAACGTGCGGCTGCGCGGCTGGCTGGGCCGCGCGGACCAGGCCACCAAGGTGCGCGGCATGTTCGTCCACCCGGGGCAGTTGGCGCAGGTGGCGCAGCGCCACCCGGGGCTTGGGCGGCTGCGGCTGGTGGTCAGCGGCGAGCCCGCGGCCGAGCGGCTGCTGCTGCGCGTGGAAATACCGCAGGCGCAGGCACCGGCCGGAGAGTTGGCGCAGCAGCTTGCGGCCAGCGTGAGGGAAGTCACGAAGCTGCGCGCCGAAGTGGAACTCTGCGCACCGGGCAGCCTCCCAGACGACGGCAAAGTCATTGAGGACGGCCGCCGTTACGAGTAACGGTTCTTAAGTCCTCGGAGCACCTGGCCGATACGCAGCCCAGCCCGCTTGGCGGCACCCGCCGCCGCGGATAGCCTGCAGTTCCACCTTGAGGTAGTCCCGATGAAAAAAATCCTGTTCGCCACCGCGGCGCTGGTCGCCGCTTCTGCCGCGCTGGCGGAGTACCCGGAGAAGCCCATCACCATCATCGTGCCCTTCTCCGCGGGCGGGCCGACCGACAAGGTGGCGCGCGACCTGGCCGAGGCGCTGCGCGTGCCGCTCAAGGCCACCATCGTCATCGAGAACGTGGGCGGTGCCGGCGGCACGCTGGGCACGGCCAAGGTGGCCAAGGCTGCGCCGGACGGCTACACGCTGCTGCTGCACCACATCGGCATCGCCACCGCGCCCGCGCTGTACCGCAGCCTGAGCTTCAAGCCGCTGGAGGACTTCGAGTACCTGGGCCTCATCAACGAAGTGCCCATGACCGTCATCGGCAAGCCCGGGCTGCCGGCCAACAACTGGGGCGAGCTCACCAAGTGGCTCAAGGACAACCAGGGCAAGGTCAACCTGGCGCACGCGGGCCTGGGTGCGGCCTCGCACCTGTGCGGGCTGCTGTTCCAGCAAAGCCTGAAGATGGAAATGACCACCGTGCCCTACAAGGGCACCGGCCCGGCCATGACCGACCTCATGGGCGGCCAGGTGGACCTGATGTGCGACCAGACCACCAACACCACCGCGCAGATCGCCAGCGGCAAGGTGAAGGCCTACGCCGTGACCACGCCCAAGCGGCTGGCCACGCCCGCGCTGGCCAAGCTGCCCACGCTGGACGAGTCCGGCCTCAAGGGCTTCAACGTCAGCATCTGGCACGGGCTGTACGCGCCCAAGGGCACGCCCAAGGCCGTGGCGGACAAGCTCAACACCGCGCTCAAGACGGCGCTCAAGGACCCGGGCTTCGTCAAGCGCGAGGAGGAGCTGGGCGCCGTCGTCGTGAGCGACGCGCGCACCGGCCCGGCCGAGCACAAGAAGTTCGTGGGCGACGAGATCGCCAAGTGGGGGCCGGTCATCAAGGCGGCCGGGCAGTACGCGGACTGATCCCCGCCTACGCGTCTCCCATGAGCAAAGCCGCCCGCGGGCGGCTTTTTCACGTCCGCTTCAGGGACGTTCCTCGTCAGGCGATGTGCATGGGAATGGTCACCGGCCCGTCGTTGACCAGTTCCACCTGCATGTCCGCGCCGAAGATGCCGGCGGCCACCTGCGGGTGCCGTTCACGCGCGAGCTGCAGCACGCGCTCGTAGAGCTGCCGGCCCAGCTCGGCCGGTGCCGCGCCGGTAAAGCTCGGCCGGTTGCCGCCGCTGGTGTCGGCCGCCAGCGTGAACTGCGAAACGATGAGCAGGCCGCCGCCCACGTCCTGCACGCTGCGGTTCATCTTGCCGGCCTCGTCGCTGAACACGCGCAGCTTCAGCAGCTTGTCCACCAGCTTCACGGCCTGCGCCTCGCCGTCCGCGGGTTGGGCGCACACCAGCACCAGCAGGCCCTGGGCGATCTCGCCCACGGTGTCGCCGGCCACCTGCACGCGGGCGCGGCGCACGCGCTGAATCAACGCGATCACGAAGCCACGCTCCTTTGCTCGTCCATCACGTCCTGCGCCTCCACGTCGCTGGACAGCAGCTGGATGCTGGCGCGCAGGCCCGGCACGGCGTCCATGAGGGCGCGCTCCACGTCGCCGCGCATGGCCGCGGCGCGGCCCAGGGGCCACTCGGCCGGCAGGTGCAGGTGCAGGTCCACGAAGCGGCGCTGGCCGGCGCGTCGCGTGGCCACGTGGTCGAAGCGCACCTGCGGGCTGCGGAAACGCTGCAGCGTCGCGTCGATGCGGGCTTGGTCCTGCGGGTCCAGCGCGTGGTCCATCAGCCCGTCGGCCGAACGCCTCAGGAGCGACAGCGCCTCGCGCACGATGTTCAGCGCCACGCCTATGGCCAGCACCGGGTCCAGCCACAGCCAGCCGGTGAAGTGCACGGCGATGAGGCCGCCCACCACGCCGGCGGAGGTCCACACGTCGGTGAAGAGGTGGCGTGCATCGGCCTCCAGCGCCATGGAGCGGTGCTCGCGCGCCTTGCGCAGCATGGCCCAGGCCAGCACGCCGTTGAGCACGGAGCTGACCACGGACAGCAGCACGCCCGCGCCCAGCCCTTCCAGCTGCTGCGGGTGCAGCAGCCGCTGCACGGCGGCGTAGACAATGGCCAGCGCCGCCACGAGGATGAGCACGCCCTCGAAGCCGCTGGAGAAGTACTCGGCCTTGTGGTGGCCGTAAGGGTGTTCCTCGTCCGGCGGCTGCGCGGCCAGCGTGACCATGGCCAGCGCGAAGCTGGCGCCGGCCAGGTTGACCAGCGACTCCAGTGCGTCCGACAGCAGGCCCACCGAGCCGGTGAACCACCATGCCAGCGTCTTCAGGGCGATGGTGACCACCGCCACGCCCACCGAAATCTTCAGATAGCTGCTGACCTGCATGGCGTGATTCTCAGCGTGCGCGCGCGCCGGCCGCGGGACGCTGCGGGTTTCATGCGCGCCCGCGGCTCACGGCAAACGCACGGCCTCCGGGCTTTGTGGCTTGGGGCTGCCTTCTTGGAGCCGTCTCAAGCCAGCGTGACGCGGGCGAACTTGCGCTTGCCCACCTGCAGGACGAAGGTGCCGGCGTCCAGCTTCAGGCCCTTGTCGCTCACGACGTTGCCGTCCACGCGCACGCCGCCCTGCTCGACCATGCGCATGGCCTCGCTGCCGGAGGCCACGAGGTTGGCCTGCTTGAGCAGCGCACCAATGCCCAGCGGGGCGCCGGAAAGGGTGACTTCCGGGACGTCGTCCGGAATGCCGCCGCGCGCGCGGTTGTTGAAGTCGGCTTCGGCGGCCTCGGCCGCGGCGGCCGAATGGAAGCGCGTGGTGATCTCCTTGGCCAGCAGCACCTTGGCGTCCTTCGGATTGCGCCCGCCCTCCACTTGCGCCTTGAGCGTCGCGATCTCCGCTTCGGAACGGAAGCTCAGCAACTGGAAATACTTCCACATCAGCGTGTCGCTGATGGACAGCAGCTTGGCGAACATGGCGTTGGCCGGCTCGCTGATGCCGATGTAGTTGCCCTTGCTCTTGGACATCTTCTCGACGCCGTCCAGGCCTTCGAGCAGCGGCATGGTCAGGATGCACTGGGGCTCCTGGCCGTACTCGGCCTGCAGCGCGCGGCCCACGAGCAGGTTGAACTTCTGGTCGGTGCCGCCGAGCTCCAGGTCGGACTTCAGCGCCACGGAGTCGTAGCCCTGCATCAGCGGATACAGGAACTCGTGCACGCTGATGGGCGTGCCGGCCTTGAAGCGCTCGGCGAAGTCGTTGCGCTCCATCATGCGCGCCACGGTGTAGCGGGCGGCCAGTTGGATCATGCCGCGCGCACCCAGCGCGTCGCACCACTCGGAGTTGTATCGAATCTCGGTGCGCGCCGGGTCCAGCACCAGGCTGGCCTGCTTGTAATAAGTCTGCGCGTTGGTCTCGATCTGCTCGCGCGTGAGCGGTGGGCGCGTGGTGTTCCGGCCGGACGGGTCGCCGATGGTCGAGGTGAAGTCGCCGATCAGGAAGATGACCTGGTGCCCCAGGTCCTGGAGCTGGCGCAACTTGTTCAGCACCACGGTGTGGCCGAGGTGGATGTCCGGCGCCGTCGGGTCCAGGCCCAGCTTGATGCGCAGCGGCACGCCCGTGGCCTGGGAGCGCGCCAACTTGGCCGTCCACTCGGGTTGGGGCAACAACTCCTCACACCCTCGCAGCGTCACGGCCAGCGCGGCGCGCACTTCTTCCGTCACCGGGTAAGTCGGGGTTGCCGGGGGCGTGGCAGGCGTCACGTTTTCTGACATGGCACTATGAATTGCAAGATTTTTGAATGTAAGTGCCCGTCACGCGGTGGTTATACTCCGCGCCGTTGCCTCAAGTCGGCAACTCTAGACGTACAACTTGCAGACGAAGTCGCAATTCTAGCGATTAGCTCTGTAGGTTTTCTCAGACACCTGCAGCCAGTCTCATTTCCGTGCTGCAAACTTAGCGGGCGCCTGCCCGGCATTGAAGTTCAGATGACGGAATGGCTCTCCCGCGCGGCCGAGGACGCGCACAAATTTGCTCAACGACACCCGCGTGCCATGGCCGCGGGCGTGCTCGTTTCGCTGGCGGGTTTCGCCGCGACGGCGTTCGGTGTGGCCTCGCCCACCGCGCCGGGCACTGAAATTCCTCAACAGACCGTCAGCGAGGCCGTGCAGCCTCTGCCCGTGCACGAGCAGCTCGAAGCGCTGGCCGACCACCGCCTGGAGCTCTATCGCAGCACCGAGGGCCGCCGCAACGACACGGCCGACAGCCTGTTGACCCGCTTGGGCGTGAGCGACGCGTCGGCGCGCAATTTCCTGCACCGCAATCGTGACCTGCGCGACCTGCTGGACGCACGGGTGCCGCGCCTGTTCCGCGCCCTGGCCGACGAGAGCGGCCGCCTGTCGGAGCTGGTGGCACGCATGCCCGCGCCGCGCAAGGAGCTGCTGGAGACGCACTTCACCCGCGTGGTGATGCGCCGCGACGACAAGGGTGGCTGGCGCGTGACGCGCGAGCTGGCCAAGCTGGAGTCGCAGGTGCGCATGGGCAGCGGCACGGTGAGCGGCTCGCTCTTCGCCGCCACCGACGACGCCGGGCTGCCGGACGCCATCGCCTCGCAGCTCTCCAAGATGTTCTCGGACGAGGTGGACTTCCACCGCGAGATCAAGAAGGGCGACACCTTCAGCGTCGTCTACGAGACGCTGACCGCCGACGGCGAGCCCATCAACTGGAACGAGGGCGCGGGCCACCTGCTGGCGGCCGAGTACGTCAACGACGGCCAGACTTACCAGGGCATGTGGGTGCGCGATGCCAGCGGCCGCGGCGCCTACGTGGGCCTGGACGGCAAGCCCAAGCACCGCAGCTTCCTGGCCAGCCCCATGGAGTTCTCGCGCGTGACCTCGGGCTTTGCCATGCGCATGCACCCCATCCTGCAGACCATGCGCGCCCACCAGGGCGTGGACTATGGCGCGCCCGTGGGCACGGCGGTGCGCACGGTGGGCGACGGCACGGTGAGCTACGCCGGCTGGCAGAACGGCTACGGCAACGTGGTGGAAATCCAGCACCCGGAGAACCGCAGCACGCTGTACGCGCACCTGAGCCGCATCGACGTGCGCAAGGGCGAGCATGTCACCCAGGGCGACCGCGTGGGCGCCGTGGGCGCCACGGGCTGGGCCACGGGCCCGCACCTGCACTTCGAATTCCGCATCAACGGCGTCTACCAGGACCCGCTGCAGGTGGCCAAGGCCACGCAGAGCAACATGCCGCCGGTGTCGCGCGCCGAGATGCAGCAACTCGCCAGCGCCGCGCGCACGCAGATCGCCGCCGCGCGCAGCGTGGGCGCCGTCAACGACGAGTGAGCGATACCGCGTTGGGTGCCGCCGCGCCGGCGCTCTACATCGGCTTGATGTCCGGCACCTCGCTGGACGGAGTCGATGGCGTGCTGGTGGATTTCTCCGCCCAATCTTCGGGCGCCGCATTGTGCGTGCTGGCGCACACCCACAGCCCGCTGCCGCCCGCCTTGCGCGCCGAGGCCCTGGCCCTCAACCGCAGCGGCGCGGATGAGCTGCACCGCTCGGCGCTGGCAGCCAACGCGCTGTCCGTGCTGGAAGCCGAGGTCGTGCGCACCTTGCTGGCGCAGGCCGACCTGTCTCCCGCCGCCGTGCGCGCCATAGGCGCCCACGGCCTGACGCTGCGCCACCAGCCGGGCCTGCACGACGGCCTGGGCTACACGCTGCAGATGCACAACGGCGCCCTGCTGGCCGAGCTCACCGGCCTGGACGTGGTCTGCGACTTCCGCACCCGCGACGTGGCTGCCGGCGGCCAGGGCGCGCCGCTGGTGTGCGCGTTCCACCAGGCGCTGTTCGCACAGCCCGGCGCCGACGTGGCCGTGCTCAATTTGGGCGGCCAGTCCAACGTCACGCTGTTGCGCAGCGGCGGCGGCATCCTGGGTTTCGACTGCGGCCCGGCCAATGCGCTGCTGGACGGCTGGTGCGAACGGCACTTGGGCCATGCCTTTGACGACGCCGGCCGTTGGGCCGCCGGCGGCCAGGCCGATGCCGCGCTGCTGGGCGCCCTGCTGAACGAACCCTTCTTCACCCGCCGCCCGCCCAAGAGCACGGGCCGCGACGATTTCAACCTCGCCTGGCTGGACGCCAAGCTGGCCGCCCTGCCCGCGTCCCTGGCGCCGCAGGACGTGCAGGCCACGCTCTCGGCCTTCGTCGCCCGCACCGTGGCGGACGCGCTGCGGCTGGACGCCCCGGCCACGCGCGAGCTGCTGGTGGCCGGCGGCGGCGCGTTCAACCTGGATCTGCTGCAGCGGCTGCGCGCCCTGCTGCCCGGCGTGGCCGTGCTCACGACCGGCGATCGCGGCCTGGACGTGAGTCACGTCGAGGCCACGGCCTTCGCCTGGCTGGCGCAGGCCCACGTGCAGCGCCTGGCCGGCAACCGGGTGGAAGTCACCGGTGCGCGCGGCCCCCGCGTGTTGGGCGCGCTGTACCCAGCCTGAAGCCGGCGTCACGCATCACCGGAGCTGCCCGCGTTTCACGCACCCACGAAAAAGCCGCCCTTGGGCGGCTTTGTCTTGTGCGGAAGGCGGGACGCTTCAGGCCGAGAAGCTGGAGCCGCAGCCGCAGGTGGTGGTGGCGTTGGGGTTCTTGATGACGAACTGGGCGCCCTGGAGGTCTTCCTTGTAGTCGATCTCGGCGCCCATCAGGTATTGCAGGCTCATGGCGTCGATCAGCAGCGTGACGCCGTTCTTCTGCATCTGGGTGTCGTCCTCGTTGACCAGCTCGTCGAAGGTGAAGCCGTACTGGAAGCCTGAGCAGCCGCCGCCTTGGACGAACACGCGCAGCTTGAGGTCGGGGTTGCCTTCCTCGGCCACCAGGTCAGCCACCTTGGCCGCGGCACTGTCGGTGAAGACGATGGGTGCGGGCATGCCGTCGGTGGTGAGATCGGTGCTTTGCTCGGCGACTGCGCTCATGCGGGACTCTCCTGGAAAATTTGAAACGGAACGCATGGGAATTGTCCCCGATGCGCCCGGCCGGCCATGGCAACAGCGTCAATTCAACCGTGCCAAAAAAGGCCAAATCGGCGCCACGCGCAAACGTGCACGCCGCAAACAGCAAAGGCCGCCCGTGTGAACGGAAGCGGCCTTGGCGGGCGTGTACATCGCAGGGCACGCCGCCCTGGCGCCGCGTGCGGCCTGAAAACAGGCCCCGCGCGGCGGCTGGGTCGCGATCAGCGCTTGCTGAACTGCTTGCGACGGCGGGCGCCGTGCAGGCCGACCTTCTTACGCTCGACTTCACGCGCGTCACGCGTGACGAAGCCGGCGCGGCTCAGCTCGGGCTTGAGCGTCGCGTCGTAGTCGATCAGGGCACGGGTGATGCCGTGGCGCACGGCGCCGGCCTGGCCGGATTCGCCACCGCCTTCGACGTTGACCTTGATGTCAAACGCTTCGCCGTTGTTCGTCAGCATCAGGGGCTGCTTGACGATCATGATCGACGTCTGACGGCCGAAATACTGGTCGACGGGCTTGCCGTTGACCAGGATCTGGCCCGTGCCGCGCTTGATGAACACGCGGGCCACCGACGATTTGCGGCGGCCGGTGCCGTAGTTCCATTCTCCGATCATCACCGCTCCTTAGATCTCGAGGACCTTGGGTTGCTGGGCGGTGTGCGGGTGCGAGGCACCACCGTACACCTTCAGCTTCTTGACCATGGCGTAACCCAGGGGACCCTTGGGCAGCATGCCCTTGACGGCCTTTTCCAGGGCGCGGCCAGGATGCTTGGCCTGCATGTCCTTGAACTTCGTGGCGTAGATGCCGCCAGGGAAGCCCGAGTGACGGTAGTACACCTTGTCGTTGGCCTTGTTGCCGGTCACGCGCAGCTTGTCTGCGTTGACGACGACGATGAAGTCACCGGTGTCCACGTGGGGCGTGTAGATGGCCTTGTGCTTGCCGCGCAGACGGAGTGCCACTTCGCTGGCGACACGTCCGAGCACCTTATCGGTGGCGTCAATCACAAACCACTCGTGCACGACTTCGGCCGGCTTGGCGCTGAAGGTCTTCATGAGGGGGTCTTTCGGTTGGGGATCACCCAAAAAACGCTGGGCGATCCGGTGACGGCTGCTTGCGTTGCGCTCGGCCCCGGTGTCGCCGGTTGCCCGATCGACCTCAAAACTCATGCTCCACGCCGCTCGATGAGTAGCGGCAAAGCAGGCGCAACTTCCCCGCCGTTGACAGGAAAGCCCGCGAGTATAGCGCGATCCTTGGCACCGTGGGGAATGTGCAAGCCTCACGGAAGCTGACACTCCCCGTAAGTTTGGGCAAGGGTTTTCCCGAGGATCGGCTAATATCGCGCCTTCTGTATCGGGGAAACCCGGAGTCATCGTATGTCTGCCAGTCCGTCCCAGCCGATCCAACGCCCTGCCGGTGCCCTGCGCCCGGCCTGGGTGCCGATCCGCTCGCTGGCGGTGCGGCACCGGCCGCTGATCGTGGCGCACCTGCTGGCGCTCTCCGACAACGACCGCTACCTGCGCTTCGGCTATGCCGCGTCGGACGAGCAGGTGCGCCGCTATGTGGACGGCATCGACTTCGGCCGCGACGAGGTGGTGGGCATCTTTGACGAGGCGCTGGAGCTGGTGGCCATGGCGCACCTGGCCTACATCGCCGGCCATGACGGCGGCGCGCCCATGGCGGAGTTCGGCGTTTCGGTATCGACGCGCGCGCGGGGCCGCGGCTGGGGCAGCCGGCTGTTCGACCGCGCCGTGCTACACGCGCGCAACTGGGGCGCCGAGATGATGATCATCCACGCCCTCACCGAGAACACGCCCATGCTGCGCATCGCGCGCAAGGCCGGCGCCCGCATCGAACGCGAAGGCGGCGAGGCCCAGGCCCTGCTGCGGCTGCCGGCGGAGGACGCCAAGTCGCGCATGGACGCCCTGGTGGCCCAGCAGGCCGGCGAGTTCGACTACCAGGTGAAGCTGCAGGCCCTTCGCGTGCAGCAGTGGTGGCGCATGATGCTGCGCCGCACCTCGGCCACGAACTGAGCGCCGGCGCCCGTCAGGCGCACGTTCGAACGCACCCCACTTGCCGGCGCCGCCGGCATTTCTTTTTGCGCCGGCTCTCCCCGCTTTCCCGCTTGGCCCTGCCGGCTGGAGCCCCCCAGGGCGGGGGCTAGCATGTGCGCATGCCTCATTACGCCGCACTGCGACCCGAATCCGTACTCGACGCCGTGGCCGCCGCCGGCCTGGACCCCGACGGCCGGCTGCTGCAACTCAACTCCTACGAGAACCGCGTCTTCCAGGTCTTCCTGGAGGACGGCTCGGTGGTCGTGGCCAAGTTCTACCGCCCCCAGCGCTGGAGCGACGCGCAAATCCTGGAAGAGCACGCCTTCGCCCTGGCACTGGCCGCGGCCGACGTGCCGGTGGTGGCACCCCTGGCACTGGTGCCCCGCGACGAGGGCGCCATCACGCTGCAGGGCGAGCCGCCCACGCTGGCGCAGATCACGCTGGAGGGCGAGCCCTTTCGCTACAGCATCAGCCCGCGCCGCGCCGGCCGCGCCCCCGA
This sequence comes from Azohydromonas lata, assembly GCF_034427735.1. Taxonomy (NCBI): domain Bacteria; kingdom Pseudomonadati; phylum Pseudomonadota; class Betaproteobacteria; order Burkholderiales; family Sphaerotilaceae; genus Azohydromonas; species Azohydromonas lata. Next base: position 28,675 of record NZ_JAXOJX010000002.1, on the reverse strand, counting down.
CCTGGAAGACCCCATGGTGCTGCAGTGGCTGGGCCGCTTCCTGGGCCGGCTGCACGCCGTGGGCGCGGAGTCCGGCTTCAAGCACCGCCGCACCCTGGACGTGGCCACCTTTGGCGAAGCCGCGCGCGAGCGCCTCCTAGCAGGCGACTTCATCCCGCCGGACCAGTTGCCCGCCTGGCGCAGCACCTGCGACGCAGCGCTGTCCGCCGTGCGCGAAGTCTTCGCCAGCGTGGGCGCCGTGCGCCGGCTGCGGCTGCATGGCGACTGCCACCCCGGCAACATCCTGTGGCGCGACGAAGGCCCGCACGTGGTGGACCTGGACGACGCCTGCACCGGCCCCGCGGTGCAGGACCTGTGGATGCTGCTCTCCGGCGAGCCCCAGGCCATGGCGGCGCAGATGCACCAGATCCTGCAGGGCTACCGACTCTTCATGCCCTTCGATGCGCGCGAGCTGGCGCTGATCGAGCCGCTGCGCACGCTGCGCATGATCCACCACAGCGCCTGGCTGGCCGAGCGCTGGAGCGACCCGGCCTTCCCCGCCGCCTTTCCCTTCTTCGGCACCGGGGCCTACTGGTCGCAGCAGACCTCGCAATTGCGCGAGCAACTGGCGGCCATGGCGGAGCCGCCGCTGCAGCTGTACTGAGGCTGGCGAACCGCTTGTAGGAGGCCCGCCAGCGGGCCTCCTACAAGGCTTGCGTCGGCCGTGATCAGGGACACGTGCAAACAAAACGGGCCGCATGCGCGGCCCGCTTCTCAGGAACAGGACCGCTCAGGCGGCCCCGTCAACTCACGCGCTCAGCAGCCGCGTCACGCGCTGCACGTGCTCGGCCGGGTTGTCGAGCTGGCCGCCTTCGGCCAGCCAGGCCTGGTCGAACAGCAGGTGCGCCAGATCCTCGAAGCGCGCCTCGTCGCTTTGCAGCTTCTTCACCAGCGCGTGCTCGGCGTTGACCTCCAGGATGGGCTGCGACTTCGGAGCCTGCTGGCCGGCCTGCTTGAGCAGCCGGGCCAGGTGCGCGCTCATGTCGCCCTCTTCCACCACGATGCACGCGGGCGACTCCACCAGGCGCGTGGTCACGCGCACGTCCTTGGCGCGGTCCTTGAGCGTCTCCTTGAGCTTGTCCAGCACGGGCTTGAAGGTTTCAGCCGCCTCTTCGGCGTGCTTCTTCTCTTCCTCGCCCTGCAGCTTGCCCAGGTCCACCGCGCCCTTGGCCACGCTTTGCAGCGGCTTGCCGTCGAATTCGTACAGGTGCGAGAGCATCCACTCGTCCACCCGGTCCGACAGCAGCAGCACCTCGATGCCCTTCTTGCGGAAGATCTCCAGCTGCGGGCTGTTCTTGGCGGCGGCCAGCGTCTCGGCGGTGATGTAGTAAATGGCCTCCTGGCCTTCCTTCATGCGCGAGACGTAGTCGGCGAAGCTCACGTCCGTGTCGGCATGCGTGGAGGCGAAGCGCAGCAGCTTGGCCAGGCGCTCCTGGTTGGCCTGGTCCTCACCGACGCCTTCCTTGATCACGGCGCCGAACTGCTCCCAGAACTTGGCGTACTGCTCCTTCTGGTTCTCGGCCAGGTCTTCCAGCATGGACAGCACGCGCTTGGTCGAGCCCTCGCGGATGGCCTTCACGTCGCGGCTTTCCTGCAGCAGCTCGCGGCTGACGTTGAGCGGCAGGTCGGCCGAGTCGATCACGCCCTTGACGAAGCGCAGGTACACCGGCATCAGCGCCTCGGCGTCGTCCATGATGAACACGCGCTTGACGTAGAGCTTCACGCCGCCGCGCTTGTCGCGGTTCCACAGGTCGAACGGCGCCTTGCCCGGGATGTAGAGCAGCTGCGTGTACTCGGTGCGGCCCTCGACGCGGTTGTGCGTGTAGGCCAGCGGCGGCTCGCTGTCGTAGCTGAGCTGCTTGTAGAACTCCTTGTACTCGGCGTCGGTCACGTCGCTCTTGCTGCGCGCCCACAGCGCGGCGGCCTTGTTGACCGTCTCCCACTCGTCGGTGACGACCTGCGCGCTCTTCTCCGCGTCCCACACCTCCTTGCGCATGAGGATGGGCAGCGAGATGTGGTCGGAGTACTTGCCGACGATGGACTTCAGCCGCCAGGCCGAGAGGAACTCCTCCTCGCCCTCGCGCAGGTGCAGCGTCACGTCCGTGCCGCGGCCGGCCTTGGTGATGGTTTCCACCTCGAACTCGCCGGCCCCCTCGCTGGTCCAGCGCACGCCTTCCTCGGCGCTCAGCCCGGCGCGGCGCGATTCCACGGTGATGCGGTCCGCGACGATGAAGCCGGAATAAAAACCCACGCCGAACTGGCCGATGAGCGAGGCGTCCTTCTTCTGGTCGCCTTCCAGGCGGGCCATGAACTCGCGCGTGCCGCTCTTGGCGATGGTGCCCAGGTGGGCCGTGGCCTCCTCGGCGCTCATGCCGATGCCGTTGTCGCTGATGGTGATGGTGCGCGCCTCGGCGTCGAAGCTCAGCCGCACTTCCAGGTTGGGCTGGTCGCCGTACAGCGCGTTGTTGTTCAGCGCCTCGAAGCGCAGCTTGTCGCAGGCATCAGAGGCGTTGGAAACCAGCTCGCGGAGAAAGATCTCCTTGTTCGAGTACAGCGAGTGCGTGACGAGGTGCAGGATCTGCTTGACCTCGGCCTGGAACGAAAGCGTCTGTTTTTGCATGGTCTTGTGATGAGGGTCCACCCGCTCCAGCGCGGGGCGGCCCCTCAGATGGGGCCTTCCTCCCAAGCTTCAAGAGGGGCGCCCACAAATCACTTCAGGTCCGACACGGTAGGCGCGTCCTGCATGCGCTGCAGCCCGCCCAACGCCAGGCCCAGCGCGAAGCTGCCGTAGACCATGAGCAGGCTCTTGTCGCTCATGCGGTGCTGGAAGCCGGGCGTGAGGCGCTCCGGGACGAGCTTCAGATCCACCACCGCCGCCAGCGCCGCGACGCCCGCGGCGTCCACCACCGCGCCGGTGAAGGTGCGGCGGCGCCGGCGCGCCTGCAGCGTTTCGTACAGGCCGGCCCACAGCATGGCCGAGGCGGTGTGCACGGCCGCGCCCACCAGGGTGTGCTTGGCGGAAACGTCCTCGCGCTGCAGGGATTCCTCGCCGTGCACCAAGTGCGCCGGGGCGTTCACCGCGGCGACGGCGCTGCCGCTGTCCTTCTTGCTGCCCACCGCCATGGTGCCGCCGGAAAGCGCCGCGGCCAGCAGGCCGTCCTTGATCGCGCGTTGCGCCGTGTTCATCAGGAATCGGGATGTCAGGCCCATGGAAGCCACCTCTGTCTTGATTGGGGAATGCTGATTGCCAAAACGGCTGGCCCAACTCGGCAAGCGCCGTTCCCCGGGCTCAACCCAGATCCACAGGAATGAAAGTGCTGCTCACCGGCGCCAGCGGCTTCATGGGCAGCCGGCTGCGCCAGGCCCTGCTGGAGGCGGGGCACCACGTCGTCGCCGTCGCGCGCCACGCCCGGCCTTCCGCGTCCGAGCCCGCACGGCTGCAGTGGCTCGCACTGGACTTCACCCAAGCCACCACGCCCGCGCAGTGGCTGGCGCACCTGCAGGGCGTGGATGCGGTGGTCAACGCCGTGGGCATCTTCCGCGAGTCGGGTTCGCAGACGTTCGACGCCCTGCACCACCGCGCCCCCGCCGCGCTGTTCCAGGCTTGCGCCCAGGCCGGCGTGCGCCGCGTCATCCAGATTTCGGCTTTGGGCGTGCAGGCCGGCGCCACCGCCTACCAGCGCAGCAAGCACGCCGCGGACGAGGCGTTGCTGTCCCTGCCGCTGGACGCCACGGTCGTGCAGCCCTCGCTGGTGTTCGGCGAGGACGGGCCCAGCGCCCGCTTCTTCCTCTCGCTGGCCAGCCTGCCGCTGCTGGCCTTGCCGCGCAGCGGCCCGCTGCAGCCCGTGCACGTGGACGACGCCGTCGCCGCCGTGGTGGCCCTGCTGCGCGCCCCCGTCGCGCGATGGAGCGGACGCCGCGTGCCCTTGGTCGGCCCGCAGCCGCTGCCGCTCGCCGAGTACCTGCAGGCGCTGCGCGCCGCGCAAGGCCTGCCGCGCGCGCCCGTGCTGCGCGTGCCCGCCCCCTTGGGCGCCCTGGGCGCGCGCGTGGCCGGCGCCTTGGGCAGCACGCTGCTGGACGCCGACAGTTGGGACATGCTGCAACAGGGCAACGCCGCGCCGGCCGACGGCATCACCGCGCTGCTGGGCCGCGCGCCGCGCCCGCCGCGCGACTTCATCCCCCGCGGCCGTGCCGACGCGGCCCGCGCCCACGCGCGGCTGGCCTGGACGCTGCCGCTGCTGCGGCTGTCGCTGGCGCTGGTGTGGCTGATCACGGCCGTGGTGTCCTTCGGCCTGTACCCGGTGCAGAAAAGCTATGAACTGCTCGGCCGCACCGGCGTGCCGCCCGCGCTGCAGCCGCTCATGCTCTACGGCGCCTGCGGCCTGGATTTGCTGCTGGGCGTGCTCACGGTGTGGCCGCTGCGCCCGCGCGCGCGGCGCCGGCTGTGGGCGGCGCAGGCGCTGCTCATCGCCTTCTACACGGTGCTGATCACCTGGCGGCTGCCGGAATTCTGGCTGCACCCCTACGGGCCGCTGAGCAAGAACCTGCCCATCCTGGCCGCGCTGGCGCTGCTGGCAGCGCTGGAGCCCGGCGATCCGCGCGACAGGCCGCCCCCACCCGCCCCTGAGGCCCGCTGATGGAATACCTCGTCGCCAAGTGGCTGCACATCCTCTCCAGCACGCTGCTGTTCGGCACCGGGCTGGGATCGGCCTACTACATGTTCTTCACCAGCCTCACGCGCGACGCACGCGCCGCCGCCGTGGTGGTGCGCTACGTGGTGCTGGCGGACTGGCTGTTCACCACCACCACCATCGTCTTCCAGCCCCTGAGCGGCTGGTACATGGCGCACCTGGCCGGCATCCCGCTCACCACGCCGTGGATCTTCTGGACCCTGGTGCTGTACGTCCTGGCCGGCGCCTGCTGGCTGCCGGTGGTGTGGATCCAGATCCGCATGCGCGCCCTGGCCCAGGCCGCGGCCACGCACAACCAGCCCCTGCCGCCGCGCTATTTCCAACTGCTCAAGATCTGGACGGCGCTGGGCGTGCCGGCCTTCCTGGCCATGGTGGCCGTCTTCTACCTGATGGTGGCCAAGCCGACGTGAACGCGGCTCACGCCGCCGCGTAGTCCTCGCGCACGTAGTAGTCGCCGGTGTTGTCGGTGGAGGCGAAGTGGCGGGCGCGGTCGGCGTCACGGACGACGTTGAACTTCACGTCCTCGTGCCGCGCAAACATCACCACCGTGTCGCCGCCTCGCAGGTGCAGCAGCACGTCGCCGTTGACCAGCGGCTCGGCCAGCAGCACGTGGGCGCCGGACAGCCGCTCGCACATGGCGCGCCGGCGCGCGTTCTGGAACCGCTGGTCGTGCAGCGCATCGGTGCGCTTGGCGGGCTGCAGCTCGTCCTCGGCGCGGAACAGCGCCTGTTCGATCTGGCGCTGCCAGTCGCGCAGCACGTCGCGGCGGAAAGCCGCGGGCATGTCCGCCAGGCGGGCCATGTCGATTTCGCCTTGACCGGTTTCCCAGTCCACGTGCAGGGCAGGCATGTCCATCGCGCGCGCTCTTTTCCAAAAAACTACATCGGAGCGCACAGTCTGCCGCCGGCAGCGGCAGGTCAATTGAAGCAACAAGCGCCCACGAAGGGCGCTGTTCAGGGGTTCAAGGGCGCCGGCGGCCGCACGATCAGTGCAGCAGCGGGCGAGGCGTATGCGGGTCCTGCAGCGGCGCGTCGCCCGGGGGCGGGTCGTCGATTTCGCGCGGGGGCTCGTCTGGTTCCGGCTCCTCGGCCGGCCGCGCCGGCCCGCGCGGCGGGGCGTCGGGCGGCGGCGTCACGGGCAGCTCGCCCAACCGCCAGGACAAGGCGGCAATGGTTTCGGCATTCATGTTTCGCTCCGGACAGAAGGCGGGCGCGCATTCTTGCAAGCCACTTGCCCGCTGCACAGGCCAACCATGACCTATGCAAGAACCGGCGCCAGCAGTTCTTGCCAGCCCCGTCCTTCACTGCTCCCGGCTTTGCCGACCCCCGGCAAAAAACACCGGGCGCTGCAGTCCGGCCGCACTGCCGCGCACGCCAAAAAAGCGCATCAGACGGAAATTCACCCTTCTGCCAACGCGCCGAATGGCGATCGAGAACAGGGGGCTGGATATGGGCACGTGCTGTGCTCTATAAGTGTTCAGCCCCGGGCGCAAACACCGTCGCTGCCAGTCTCCCTCCCCTCCTTCCCCAATATGGCGGCTTCGGGCCCGGGGTCCTTTTCGGACCCCTCCCTTCTCCCTCTCCCTCCCTTTTTCCCCTCCCTTTTCTCCCCCCTTTCCCTCCCCCGGCTTTCCTGAGTTGAATCCACGTCCGCCTGCTGGCCAGGCCGGGGGCGCAGCAGCCTACTTGGGCCGCGGATGCTTCAAAGCCGCTCCCGGCACCGACAGCCGCCCCGCGCGCAGGTCGTCTATGCCCTGCGCCAACGCCCGCGCCACGTTGCGCACCTCCTCCTGCACGGCGGTGTCGGCGTCCAGGCTGTCGTGGCTGGTGGCGTAGGGCTCCCAGTAGCCGATGAAGCGGTCCAGCCGCGCCTCGGGGCCCACGGCAATCAAGCCCATCCAGTCCAGCCAGTCCGCCAGCGCGCGGCGCACGCCCTCGATGCCGGCCACGTCGCCATGGACCACCAGCCCATAGGCGCGCCCGTCCAGGTGCTTGGGATAAGGCCAGCCCTCCAGCTCCAGCGCCTTGGCCTTGGCCGGGTCCTTGCCGCCGGTGCTGGTCGGGTCCGGGTTGCCGCCGTCGGCGCACACCAGGCGGTCGATCATCAGCTTCAACGGGCTGGTGGCCTGGTACCAGTGCACCGGCGTGACGATCAGCACCCCGTGCGCCGCTACCCAGCGCTCATAAATCTCGGCCATCCAGTCGCCCACTTGGCCCAGCGAGTGGTTCGGGTAGCACGAGCATGGCCAGTGGCACAGCGGCATGGCGGTGGAGACGCAGGCCTTGCACGGATGAATCTTGAGCCCGGGTTGCGAGGTCATCAGGCTCAGGTCCAGCAGGTCCGGCTGCACCCCGGCGGCCGACAGCACCTCGCTGGCCAGCAGCGTCAGGCGGTGCGTCTTGGACTGCTCGCCCGGACAGGTGCCGTCGTTGCGCGGCGAGGCGCAGATCAGCAGCACCCGCGACGGCGCCGCCCCATCGCGCTGCCGCGCCTGCGCGGCGTGCAGCCGCTCGCGCGTGGCCCGCCACTCGTCCGACAGCTCGTAGGCGGGATCGGCGAAACCCGGCCCCGCCGGCGAGGACAGCGGCGCCTTGCGCCCTTCCTGGTAGGCCTGCCAGGCGATCTCCTCCAGCCGCGCGATGGCCGCGTCCTCGGCGCGGAACGCCGGATCGAAGAAGTTGTGCCGGAAGCGCTCGCCGAAAGCGGCCCGCTCCAGCATGGGCGGCGTCTGCCCCTTGCGCACTTCGGTCATGGCCTGCACCTCCAGGAAAAGCCTGGGGCTCACGACGGCAAGGCCTATTCCCGGCGGAGGGCGGGCAGGCCCGCGCGGCATGGAGCTTGCCGAAGCACACCCATGGCAACCGCATTCCGCATCGGCCGCGCCGGCCGCTGGCTGCTGGGCGCGCTGGCGTTCATCGTCCTGGCCCTGGCCTTGTGCGAAGCGCTGGGCTGGCGCTTCCTGCGCGACCCGCTGCAAAGCCGCCTGTCCACCGCGCTGCAGCGCGAGGTGCGCTGCGGGCCCGCGTTCCGCTTGCACCTGCTGGGCTCGGTGCGCCTGGCGTGCAGCGAAATTTTCCTGGGCTCGCCCGCGGGCCAGCCCGTGCTGCTGGACGAGCAGAAAAACCCCCGCCCCCTGCTGCATGCCACCGACGTGCGCGTGGCCGTCCCCTACGCCTCGCTGTTCGCGCTGCGCCGCGGCGAAGGCCTGGAGGCCGTGGACATCACCGCCCTCACCGTGCAGACGCTGGAGGCCAACCTGGCCCAAGCCGAGGACGGCCGCGCCAATTTCAAGTTCGGCCCGCCCAAACCGCCCAAGCCGGACACCGCGGAAAAGGAGCCCATCCCGCTGCCCCGCTTCGGCGAGCTGCAGGTGCGCCAGGGCCGGCTGCGCATGGAGGACGCGCAACACGACCTCAGCGTGGACGGCCAGCTCAGCACCGACGAGGGCAGCGCCGGCGGCGCCAACGCCGGGCTGCGCGCTGAGGCCACGGGCCGCTGGCGCAACCAGCCGCTGCAGGCCCGCCTGGAAGCCGGCGGCGTGCTGCCCTTGGTCGGCGGCGCCAACGCGCAGCCCGTGCCCGTGAAACTGCACGTGGAAGCGGCGCAAACCCTGGTGGACCTGGACGGCCGCGTGGCCGACCTCATGTCGCTGCGCGCGCTGGAGGCCGACTTCCATCTCAAGGGCGCGTCGCTGGCGGGCGCGGGCGGCTTCCTGAGCCTCACGCTGCCCACCACGGGCCCCTTCGAGATGCGGGGCAAGGTCAGCAAGCAGGAAGCGCTGTGGCATGCCGCCGTCGCCTCCTTCACCGTGGGCACCAGCCGCCTGCACGGCGACTTCGACTTCGACACCGGTGTCAAACCGCCGCGCCTGGCCGGCACCCTGGCCGGCGAGCGGCTGGCGCTGTCGGACCTGGCGCCGGCCCTGGGCAGCGCGGCCCAGGGCTCAGGCGCGCCCACGCCGCGGCCCAAGGGCACGCCGCACCAGCGCGTGCTGCCGGACAAGGAATTCGACCTGCCCTCCTTGGGCGCCATGCAGGCCGACGTGCGCGTGGACCTCGCCAACGCCGACCTGGGCACGGGCGCGCTGGAGGACTTCAAGCCGCTGCAGGGCCGCATCCTGCTCAAGGACCGCGTGCTCACGCTGCAGGACCTCGTGGCCCGCACGGCCGGCGGCGAGATGCGCGGCGCCATCGCGCTGGACTCGCGGCCCAAGCAGCCGCTGTGGAAGGCCGACCTGCGCTGGTCCGACGTGCAGCTGGAGCGCTTCGTCAAGCCGCGCAATCCCACCGCCGCCGAGCACCGCGGCGGCGAGCAGCCCGCGCCGGGCTACGTCAGCGGCATCTTGGGCGGGCAGGCCAAGCTGCAGGGCGCCGGCCGCTCCACCGCCGCCATGCTGGGCTCGCTGGACGGCGGCATGGACCTGTGGATACGCAAGGGCACGCTGTCGCACCTGGTCATGGAAGCGCTGGGCCTGGACCTGGCGCAAGCCTTGGGCGTGGCGCTCTCAGGGGACAAGCGGCTGCCGCTCAACTGCGCCCTGGTGCGCGTGCAGGTGCAGGACGGCCTGGTGCGCCCGCAGGCCGCCGTGTTCGACACCAGCGACTCCACCATCGTGGCCGACGGCGAAATCTCGCTGGCCCAGGAGCGCCTGGCCCTCACCGTGGCCGCACGGCCCAAGGACTTCTCGCCGCTGACGCTGCGCTCGCCCGTGCACATAGAAGGCACTTTCGCGCAGCCCAACGTGCGGCTGGAAAAGGGGCGCCTGGCGCTGAAGCTGGGCGCCGCCGCGGCGCTGGCCATGGTCAACCCGCTGGCCGCCGTGCTGCCGCTCATGGACATGGGCGAAAAGGACAAGGCCGGCTGCCAGCAGGCGCTGCAAAAGCTTCAGCGCTGACGCGGCGGCGCGCCGCCTCCCCCCGTATCCCTACGCAGCCCCCATCAGGAACCCGCTGGTGCCTCAGGGAAGCCCCGCCCCTTTCGGGGAGGAGGCTCCCTGCCCGTGGCGTCGGCGCCACACCAACCCTGGGAACAGGGCTTGCCGGATTCCCGGGACTGACAGGCTTTCCCCGCCGCGTTTCAAGCCCGGCGGACGTGCAAAGCCACGAGGTCGGTAGCGAAGCGCAACCATGAAAGGACAGCACATGAGCCAGCACGACCAATCCGGCCGGCAAGACACCCGCGGCAGCGAGGAGGGCCGGTCGGGTCAAGGCCACCGGCAGCACGAACAGGGTGGCTACAGCGCCGGCCAGCGCACCGACGCCGGCAGCACCTACGGCGACTACAACGGCGGCCGCCAGGTCAGCGCCCAGGACATGGCCGGCGGCGCCTACGGCCGCGGCATGGGCAATGACGCCAACTACGGCGGCTCGCAAAGCGACCAGTGGAGCGGCCGCAGCGACTTCGGCGCGCAGCAGCAGGCGCAGCACTGGGGCGGCGGCTCCCACGAGCAGGGCAGCCCCTTCGGCAGCGGCCTGGGACGCCTGGGCCCCACCGACCAGGGCGGCCTGCAAGGCGGCCAGCGCCACCAGCAAGGCGGTACCTACCAGGGCGGCAACCAGCAGCACCAGCAAGGCGACTGGAGCCGCCAGCAGCAAGGCGGCCAGCAGGGCCGCGGCACCGAGTACGGCGCCCACAGCCTGCACGGCGGCCATGAGGGCGCCTACCAAGGCAGCTACCAGGGCAGCGGCCAGCATGCGCAAGGCGGCAGCCTGCCCGGCCAGCAAAGCGGCGACTGGGGCCTGCAAAGCCGCAGCCACCAGGGCACCGACTACGGCTCGCACTCCATGCAGGGCGGCCATCAAGGCAGCTTCCAGGGCAGCTACCAGGGCCAGGGCAGCGGGCAGCACAGCCAGTCCGGCTCCAGCGGCCAGCAAGGCGGCCAGTGGGCGCCGCAGCGCGACTGGGGCCAGCAGGCCGGCGCGTCCAGCATCTACGGCAACCAGCACAGCCAGGCGTCCTCGCACCAGGGCGGCCAGCCATCGCAGCAGGACTGGAGCCGCCAGGGCGGCGGGCAGTACAGCCAGGGCCAGGGCGCCAACCCGGGCCAGCAGCACGGCGGCAACCAGGGCGGCTATGCCGACGACATGCGCGGCGGCATGGGCAGCAGCGGCTACGGCGCCCAAGGCGGCTATGGCGGCTACCAGGGAGGGCAGCACAGCCAGTCCGGCGGCGGCTACCAGCACACCCAGGGCGGCGAGGAAGGCCGGCAATGGGGCCAGTCCGGCCAGTCCGGCACGGGCTTCAGCACGCAGCAAAGCCAGTCCGGCGGCGGCTTCGGCGGCGGCCAGCACGCCACCAGCTTCACCGGCGGCCAGAGCGGCTCCATGAGCGGCGCCTGGGGCGGCAACCAGCAGTCCGGCCAGTGGGGCAGCCAGCACAGCGGCATGGGCGGCGGCACGGGCGGCGACTACAGCGGCCAGGGCGGACAAGGCGGCAGCCGCCAGGGCGGCATGCAGGCGGCCATCCTGGGCGGCGGCCAAGGCGGCTATGGCGACGACATGCGCAGCGCCCCCGGCCTGGGCACGGGCAGCCACCACAGCGGCTACGGCAGCGGGCTGCAGGGCAGCACCTACGGCCCCGGCATCAATGAAAACCGCTCCGGCGGCCAGCAGCAGGGCAGCCAATTCAGCGGCGGCCAGCAGGGCCCTACCCAGTCCGGCAGCTACGGCGGCCAGCACACGCAGGCCGGCGGCGGCTACGGTACCCAGGGCGGCTTCGGCAGCAACCCGCAGCACAGCCAGTCCGGCGGCATGGGAGGCCAGCAGGGCCAGGGCGGTTCCTGGAGCGGCCAGGGCGGTCAGCACAGCCAGTCCGGCTCCAGCGGCCAGCAAGGCGGCTATGGCGACGACATGCGCGGCGGCCAAGGCCAAGGCTTTACGAGCCCCCGCCAGGGCACGGACTACGGCTCGCATTCCCTGCAAGGCGGCCACCAGGGCGGCTACCAAGGCAGTTACCAGGGCAACAACCAGCACAGTCAGTCCGGTGGCGACTGGGGACAGTCGGGCAGCCCGTCCTGGGACCAGCAGCACCGCGGCTCCACCTGGGGCCAGCAGGGCGGCCAGCAGGGCAGCTCGCAGTACGGCGCCTCCGGCGGTGGCCAGCAAGGCGGCCCCTCGCCCAGCAGCTACGGCGGCGGCAGCCACCAGGCCAGCCAGTTCAGCGGCAACCTGCACCAGCAGGGCGGCGGCTCAAACCTGGGCTCGCAGGGCTTCGAAGGCTCGCAAGGCCGCGGCTACGGCGGCCCGCAAGGCACGGTGTCCCAAGGCAGCCAGCACGGCACGCAAGGCGGCCAGGGCTCGCATGACGAGCACTTCGACCCCGAGTACCAGCAGTGGCGCACCGAGCAGATGCGCAGCCTGGACGACGACTACCGCAGCTGGCGCCAGGACCGCTACAAGCGGTTCAGCGACGAGTTCAGCCAGTGGCGCTCCAGCCGCACCGGGCAGCAAGGCAGCGCTTCGCAGGGTGGCACCGGCTCGCAAGGCGGCGGCAGCCTGCCAAGCGGCAGCGGCCTGCACGGCAGCGCCAGCCCCATGAGCAGCGGTGGCAGCAGCACGCACAGCACCAGCAGCCAGAGCGCGGGCGGCGGCTTGGGCGCGGCCTCCGGTGGCCTGGGCGCCGAGCGCTTCGGCAACCAGGGCACGCCGGGCACCATGGGCTCGCAGTCCGGCTCGGCCGGGGGCGAGGCCAGCGCCTCCTCCACCGGCGGCATGAGCCAGAGCAGCGCCGGCATGGGGGCCAGCCTGTCCTCGCTGGACAGCAGCGCCGGCACCTCGGACCTGAGCCGCGGCAGTGACGGCGACCGCGCCCTGGGCAGCACCGGCAGCGGCGCCTCCGGCTCCGGCGGCCTGTCCGCCGGCAGCATGGGGGCCACCGGCAGCAGCGGCGGCGGCACGGGCAGCAGCGCCACAGGCGGCAGCGGCACGTCCGGCGCCGGTCTGGGCAGTGGCAGCGGCTCGTCGCTGACGGCCGGCGGCGGCAGCACGGGCGCGGGCATGGGCTCCAGCCTGTCCACGGCGGAAACGTCCGGCAGCGGCAAGTCCTCGTCCTCCAGCCTGGCCTCCAGCGGCTCCGGCGGCACGGGCAGTTCTTCAGCGGCGGGGCTGACCACCGCGGGCGGCAGCGGCAGCACCGCGTCCAAGAGCAGCGGCGCCGGGTCGGCCGGCAGCAGCGGCACGAGTGCTTCCGGCAGCGCCTCCAGCGGCGGCGGCAAGGCCGCGGGCCTGCCCAGCGGCAGCAGCAGCCTGAACAGCGGCATGACGGGGCCGGCCTCCACGGGCACGACCGCCAGCGCCGGCGGCGCCGCCAAGGGCAGTGGCAGCTCGGCCACCTCCATAGGCTCGGCCGGCAGCAGCAGCGCGGGCGCGCCGGGGTCCTCGACCGGCAGTTCCGGCGGCGGCAAGCGCTGAAGGTGACGATGGCGGCGCGCCTCCCGGCGCCGCCACCGCAGGCAGGCGCCCCACCGGGGCGCCTTTTTCATGGCGCGTGCCGGCGGATGAGGTGGCGTGGGCGGCAGGACGGTCCGGGAAACTTTGCAGCGTCAGCCGCCAGCCGATGAGCCGCGCTCTCTACCGCGTCATCCCCGCGCAGGCGCACTGCTGCCCGGGGAAAGTGGACAAGCGCCAGCCGGAGACAGACCCGCAGCGCCCCCCGAGTCGTCATTCCCGCGAAGGCGGGAATCCAGGCAGCCCCCAAGCTGGCCGCCAGCTCATGGGCCGACGTCACAAGGACCCAGACCGCGCTTTTCCTGCGTTGCCCCTTCGCTCTGGCGTGGGGCCGCCTAGATTCCCGCCTGCGCGGGAATGACGAAGTGGGATGCGGCGCCTTGGCTCACGAGCGCTATGGAAACCGACTGTTCCCAGGCAGCAATGGGCCTGCGCGGGATAACAGCCCGCTCGCCACATGGCCCACAAGTTCGCCGTTACGTCGCCCCCTGCCGCCCCCCAAGGCCATGCCCGCCCAAGGCAAAGTGCCGCCATGAGATACAGGGCCATGCGGCCCGTGTCCCGTCAGTTGCTTCGCCCAGGAAGTCGTATGAAACGTGTTCCCCGTGCCTTCAACCGGCTGCTGCAGCGCCGCCGTGCGCTGCTGCTGAGCGTGGCCGCGTTGGGCGCGCTGCAGCCGCGCCACGCCCGCGCGGCGGCGCTGCCCTCGCCCGCCGCCACCGCGCGCGAGCGGCCCGCCGCGGGAGCGCTTGAAAGCCAGCCTGGCGCCGTGCTCATGGCCATAGGCGGCAACGAGGACAGGCGCGACGACATGGCCGTGCTGCGCCGCTTTCTGCACCACTGCGGCGGTCCGCGGGCGCGCATCGTCGTCCTCACCGCCGCCAGCGCCGTGCCGCAACTGCTGTGGGCGGGCTACGAGCGCGCCTTCACGGCGCTGGGCGTGCAGCGCTGCGTGGAGCTGGGCCTGGCCTCGCGCGAGGAGGCGGATTCGCCCGCGGCGGTGCGCGAGATCCTCGCGGCCGACGGCATCTTCATGACCGGCGGCGACCAGCGCCGGCTGCTCGCCGTGCTCGCCGGCAGCGCCGTGGCCGAGGCCATGCGCCGCGCCCGCGCGCAGCGCGGCGTGTGCATCGCCGGTACCAGCGCGGGCGCGGCGGCGCTGTCGCGCCAGATGCTGGCCGGCGGCCGCGCGCCGCTGCTGCCGGAAAAGGACGTGGCCCTGCTGGACGAGGGCCTGGACCTGCTGCCCGGCGCCATCGTCGACCAGCACTTCTCCGAGCGCCGCCGCCTGGCGCGGCTGATGTCGGCCGTGGCCCGCCACCCGCACCTGCTGGGCGTGGGCGTGGACGAGGACACGGCGCTGGTGGTGGAGCGCGGCGCCATAGAGGTGGTGGGCGCCGGCGCCGTGACCTTGCTGGATGGGCGCCACATGGGCTCCAGCATCGAGCGCGCCCAGCCCGGCGAGCGCCTCACGCTGGCAGGCCTGCGCATCCACGTGCTGCAGGCGGGCCAGCGGCTGGCGCTGGACGGCGCACAGGCCACCGTGGCCGCACCGGGTTTGAAGGAAGCCGTGGAGGTGCTGACGCGGGCGGTTTGAACTGCCCCCGCCCCCGCCCCCGCCCCCAAGCGAAAACGCCGCCGGACCTCCTCGGCCCGGCGGCGTTTTCGGGAGTGCCGGCCGGCCCCGGCGCTCCCACTCACACCCGGAAAAACAGGCTTGCGCTCACGCGTGCTTGCGCCGCCGCTCCACGGCCTCGATGCGCAGCGTCTGGCGGTACTTGGTGACGGTGCGGCGCGCCACCACCAGGCCCTGGCGCGCGAGCTGGCGGGCGATCTCGGCGTCCGACAGCGGCGCCTCGGCCTTCTCGGCCTCGATCATGTCCTTGATCAGCCCGCGTATGGCCGTGGCCGAGCAGGTGCCGCCGCCGGCCGTGGCCATGGCGCGCGAGAAGAAATACTTCAGCTCGAACACGCCCAGCGGCGTGGCCATGTACTTGTTGTTGGTCACGCGCGAAACCGTGGATTCGTGCAGGCCCACCTCGTCGGCAATCTCGCGCAGGCCCAGCGGCTTCATGGCCATGGCGCCGTACTCCAGGAAGTGGCGCTGCCGGTTCACGATGGCCTGCGCCACGCTCACGATGGTCGAGAACCGCTGCTCCACGTTGCGCACCGTCCAGCGCGCCTCCTGCAGGTGCGCCGCCAGCTCCGCGTGCATGCCGTTGCGGTGGCGCTGGAACAGCTCGGCATAGACGCGGTTCAGGCGCACCTTGGGGACGATGGCGGGGTTGAGCGTGGCGATCCACTGCCCGCGCACCTTGCGCACGATCACGTCCGGCGTCAGGTACTGGATGTTGGCCGCGCCATAGCGCCAGCCCGGGCGCGGGTCCAGGCGGCGGATGCGGGCGCACACGGCCTCCACCTCCTCCACCGGGCGCGACAGGAAGCGCGAGAGCGTGTTCACGTCCTTGGCCGCCAGCGCGTCCAGCTTCTCGCTGATGACGGCCTGCGCCAGCGCGCGCTGGTGCGAGCACTCGAAGCTGGGCAGCTGCAGCAGCAGGCACTCCTGCACGCTGCGCGCGGCCACGCCCGCGGGCTCCAGCGACTGCACGCGTTTCAAGGCGATCTGCAGCTCCTCCAGCGTGGCCAGCGGGTCCATCTCGCAGAACTCCACCAGCTCGTCCAGGCCCACGCGCAGGTAGCCGTCGTCGTCCAGCGACTCCACGATGGCCTTGGCCAGCGCCAGGTCGCGCGCCGTCAGCGGCAGCAGGTTCAACTGCCCATGCAGATGCTCGGCCAGCGAGGTCTGCACGGCCATGGTGTCCATCAGGCTGAGTTCGCCGTCCTCGCGCTTGCGGTTGCTGCTGCTGCCGTCGGCCTGCCAGCTGTCGCGCTCGGTGTCGCGCTCCATCCCGCTGTCGGAGCTGCCGTAATCAGGGGTTTCACTCGTCTCGGGCACGGTGACGCTGGTCAGCGCGTCAGCGGCCAGCGGCGCGCCTTCGTTGTCCGGGGCGGCCGGGGTTTCCTCGCTTTCGTCAGCCTCCAGAAAAGGATTGCGGCCCAACGCTTCCTGAACTTCCTGCGCGAAATCCAGTGAAGAAAGCTGCAGCAGCCGAACGGCCTGCTGCAGACGCGGAGACAAAGCCTGCTGCTGCCGGTGCTCGGTGCGAAGCACGGGTGCGTTCATCCAAGTACTCCTCTTTCGTTATCCGGCACCTCACGCGGCACCGTTGCAGGCACTCAGTCCGCAGACTTCGTGCCAGCTTTGCTCAAGCGAACGCATCCGGTTGCAATTGACAAGAACTTTCCGCGCCGCCACCCATAACCACGGGCAAGTTTCCTCACACCGTGTGTTTCCGGGGGTCTGCATTTCGTTAACAAAAAAATTGGCGGAGGGAGAAAGCTCCCTCCACCAGTCACGGGGGACGGCCGGCGGGCAACAGCTTTGCCGCAAGCGCTGCGGCGACGCGGCAGGAAGGTTCAGCGCGTGCGCTTGGGCGGCGGGCTGGTGGTGCCGGGCGTGACCTGCCGGTGGTAGGCCGGATCGGTGGCGTGGCCGTAGCTGGTGTCGGGCAGCCCGGCCTGGGCGTCGGCATAGGCCTGCTGCGCTTCCTGCGTCTCGGTATTGGCGCCGGGCTGCTGCTCGTGGGCCGACTCGTCGTGCTCGTGGGGCAGCCGCGGCCCCGGGGCGCCGCCCTTGGAGGACTGCGTCACGCCGTGGCCCGGGCGGGCGTCGGCCGGCTGGCTTGCAGCGCCCTGGGTCACGGCGGTGTCGGCGCCTTCAGGGGTCTGCGCGGGCGCCTGCTGGGGGCTGTGGTGGATGTTGGGCATGTGGGCTCCTGGGAAGCCCCGGAAACGGCCCGGGGCGGTGTGGTCTTGCGCGGTGCGCCGCCTTGGTGGCAGGCGTTTTCAACCGCGGTCGGTGGTTGAGCCGGCAGCTTTCATTCCCACGGTTTGGGGCACGTCGATTGCCGAAACCAGACTTGTCACGAAATCAACTCCAACCAGGAGCTCCACATGCCCACCACCGAAAAGACCGCGCCCCGCGCCGGCAGTGCCGCCGCCGCCCGCGAGGACGTGCTCAACATGCTCATCGCCGACCACAAGCGCGCCAAGAAGTCCTTCAAGGACTTCGAGAAGCTGGACGCGCAAAAGCAGGCCGACGCGTGCAAGGAGCTCGTCGAGCAGACCTGCGCCGAGCTGCAGGTGCACACCACGCTGGAGGAGGAAATCTTCTACCCGGCCGTGCGCCAGGCGCTCAAGGAGCAGGACCTGCTGGACGAAGCCGAGGTCGAGCACGCATCGGCCAAGCAGCTCATCGAGCAGTTGCAGTCCATGCAGCAGCAAGGCCAGCTCGACGGCAAGTTCTCCGCCACCTTCACCGTGCTCGGCGAGTACGTGAAGCACCACATCAAGGAAGAGGAAGGCGAGCTCTTCGAGCAGTGCGAGAAGGCCGGGACCAAGATCGATTGGGCGGCCCTGGGCGAGCAGATGAAGGCGCGCAAGGCCGAGCTGATGGAGGAGCTGCTGCCGCAGCCCGCCGTCGCCGCCGACCAGCGCAACCAGGCCTGACGCAGCCCGTGCGCCGCAGGCCGGGAACTCCCCGGCCTCTGCGGCTGAACCAGCAACCCAAGGAGCCGCCATGCCTTCGCCGACCGCCGCCTCGCCGCTGCCCCCTCTTGTCGTGTTCTGCCACCTGCGCTGGGGTTTCGTGTACCAGCGGCCGCAACACCTGCTCTCGCGCCTGTCGGAGCACTACCGCGTGCTCTTCGTCGAGGAGCCCGTGCACTGCGAGGGCGAGCCGCGCCTGGACCGCGTGCCGCAAGGCTCCAACCTGGAGGTGCTGGTGCCGCGCACGCCGGTGACGGCCCCCGGCTTCCACGATGACCAGTTGAGCGTGCTCAAGCCGCTGCTGGCCGAGTTCATGCGCCAGGAGGCCATAGAGGACAGCCTGGTCTGGTTCTACACGCCCATGGCGCTGCCGCTGGTGGCCGCGCTCAAGCCCCGCGCCGTGGTCTACGACTGCATGGACGAGCTCTCGGCCTTCAAGAACGCGCCCAAGCAGTTGCGCCAGCGCGAGAACGCGCTGATGAAGATGTCCAGCGTGGTCTTCACCGGCGGCCCGGCCCTGTTCGAGGCCAAGCGCCCGCTGCACCCCAACGTGCACTGCCTGCCCAGCTCGGTGGACGTCCACCACTTCGCGCCGCAGCGGCTGCGCGCCGACAGCGCCGAGGCGCAGGAGGCGCAGCGGCTGCAGGCCCACATCCCGCCGGGGCCGCGGCTGGGCTTCTACGGCGTGATCGACGAGCGGCTGGACCTGGCGCTCGTCGCCGCCGTGGCCGATGCCCACCCCGAGTGGCAGCTCGTCATGGTGGGGCCCGTGGTCAAGATCGACCCCGCCTCGCTGCCGCAGCGGCCCAACATCACCTACCTGGGCATGCAGAGCTACGCGCTGCTGCCGCACCTGATGGCGCCATGGGACCTCTGCCTCATGCCCTTCGCGCTCAACGAGTCCACGCGCTTCATCAGCCCGACCAAGACGCTGGAATACATGGCCGGCGAAAAGCCCGTGGTCTCCACCGCCGTGCGCGACGTGGAAGTGCCCTACGGCGGGATCGTGCGCATAGGCCGCGACCCCGTGGACTTCATCCAGGGCTGCGAGGAGATGCTGGCGCTGAGCGAGGCCGAGCGCCGGCTGCTGGTGGGCCGCATGCAGGAGGCGCTGCGCAAGGTGTCCTGGGACCGCAGCGCGCGCACCGTGGCGCGACTGCTGCGCCAGGCGCTGCGCGCGTCCACGGCCGACTCGCCCGCCGCGCTGCGCGAGTTCGCCGGCCTGGCCCCCGCCGAAGGTTTCAGCAGCACCAGCGCCGCCACGCCGGTGGTGCGCACGGCGGGCGCCTCGCAGCCGCCGGCCGTGCGCCACATGGTCATAGGCGCCGGGGCCACGGGGTTGTCGGCCGCCTACCACCTGGGCCTGCACGACGAGGGGCACGATACGCTGGTGGTCGAGCGCGAGGAGCACGTGGGCGGCGGCTGCCGCTCGGTGCACCAGCAGGGCTACACCTTCGACCACGGCGCCCACGTGCTGCAAAGCGGCGACCCGGAGGTGAAGGCGCTGGCCGAGCGGCTGCTCGGCGACAACCTGCACTGGCTGCCGCCTCGCGTGCGCCACGTGGAGCAGCCCGCGCCGCAGGTGGGCCTGCCCCCGCTGCGCGCGGACCGCGACTTCGGCTACCCGCTGCACGGCGGCTTCCAGGCGCTGATGGACGCCTTCCTGCCCAAGCTGGACTGCGAGCTGGCGCTCAAGACCACGCTGCTGCACCTGTCGCCCTCGCGGCGCACGGTGCGGCTGGACGACGGGCGCTCGCTGCGCTTCGACACGCTCATCAGCACCATCCCGCTGCCCGCGCTGGTGCAGGCCTGCGGCGAGGAGGCCCCGGCCGAGCTGCGCAACGGCGCGCGAACGCTGCGCCAGGGTTCGTTGCGCTGCGTGAACCTCGGCATCGGCCTGGCGCCGGGCCGAGAAAAGCTCACCGACGCGCACTGGATGGAGGTGCCGGCCGGCACGGTGTTCCAGCGCGTGTTCGTCCAGGGCAACGCCAGCGCGCACAACAACGCGCCGGGCGGCTTCGCGCTCTCGTGCGAGATTGCCTACGGGCCGGACCAGCCCCTGCCCTGCGAGGGCGCGGCGCTGATAGACCGGGTGATTGCCGACTGCCGCCGCATCGGCCTGTTCTCCAGCGCCGACCCCGTGCACTTCGCCTCGCAACTGGACCTGCCCTGCGCGCGGGCGCTGCCGGACGCGGCGCAGCAGGCCGCGCTGCTGCTGATACGGCAGTGGTTCGGCGAGCACGGCATCGTCCTGGCCGGCCACCACGGCCGCTGGCAGGCCGAGGGCGCGCCCCACGCCTTCACCGCCGGACGCCAGGCGGCCGAATTGGTGATGACGCTGCTGCGCCAGCGCGGCGCGTTGACCACCACGGCGCTGCAGCAGGCGGGCTGACCAGCCCGTGCGCGACAGGGCGCCGCGGCCGGCCGGCCGCGGCGTCAAAGCTTCTCGGCCAGATCGCGCACTTTTTCCAGCCACCGCGCGCGCCGGGGCGACGAAGAGCCCATCACGGGCCCAAGCGCCAGCGTGCGCACTGGCCGCACGCCGCAAAACTCCAGGGTGTTCCTTTTCAATTGCCTGAGCCCGGGCGCCAGGTAAAGCCAACGGAAATACCAGGGCGGCGTGTCCATGGTCGCGACGATGTGCGCGGAACGCCCTTTCAGCAATTTCTCCGGGAAATAATTTCCGGGCTGATACTCAAAGGCAAATCCGGGCAGCAGCACCCTGTCCAGAAAACCCTTGAGCACCGCCGGCACGCTTCCCCACCAGATGGGATAGATGAAAGTCAGGTGCTCCGCCCAGCGCAGGGCTGCCTGGGCCATTGCCAAATCCGGCTCCAGCGGCTGCACGCTGCGGTAGCCCCCGTGCAGCACGGGATCGAATTGCAGCATGTTCAGGTTGAGAACCCTGACCTGGTGGCCGAAATACCGCGCGTGGCCCACATAGGCCTCGGCGAGCGCAGCGCCATAACATCCCGTTGGCGCATGTGCCGCAATCACCAAAACCCGCCTGCTGCCCATTTCGCGCACATCCCATGCCTTTGAAATCGGCGCGGAGTGTGAACTCTGTCCCTAGGGGCAGAGTCAAGCCGGGCGTGCCCAATTTTTCACACCGCGAGCAGATCGCAATCCTGCGAAGGATTCACCGGCGGCGTGCTGAGGCATTGGGCCAACTCTTCCAGCACCAAGCCGATGTGCACATCGAGTTGCTCCAGCCTTTCGATTTCCTGGCGTAGGGCCCGCTGCTTTTGCTTGAGGAATCCGACGACCTCGTCCCGGTCCGGTCCGCCATCGCGGCACGTCAGCACGGGCTGCAGCTCGGCCAGCTTGAAACCCAGCAGTTGGGCATGGCGTATGAGCTGCACCTGCATCACGTGCTGCTCTGAATAAATCCGGTAGGCACCGCGGCGCTGCACGCCATAAAGCAGGCCCATGGATTCATAAAGCCGTATGGCCTTCGGGCTGGCGCCTGTGGCTTGGGAAAGGGAACCGATGTACATGGCACAACAGACGACTGGCACGACGAATTGATTTTATACGGCCGGATTGAAGTTGGAATTCATGCCAGCCTTTACTTGAACCTCTTTGCCGAAATCAATACGCCATACGCCGAAGCAAACACAGACCACCAACCATTACGTCATGCCCGCGAAAGCGGGTATCCACGCGCACCGGGGCGGTGCCCTGGAAACACCGGCGCAATGCAATACAACCCGACGGCAAAACCTCGGCAATCGTGGATGCCCGCTTTCGCGGGCATGACGGAATGGAGTGCCTGCACTTGTGCCGCAAGGCAGGCATTTACCAACGATCCAATGACCGCCGCATCCGGCAAATCGGCAAATCGGCAAATCGGCAAATCGGCAAATCATCCTTCCAGCAATTTCCCGGAAACCCATTCCACCGCCACCCGCGCCGCCTCTTCCAAACAGCCATCCTCTTCGAACAAATGCGAAGCGCCGGGAATGATGATCAGCTCGCAGCGATTTCCCAATTGCGCCTGAGCCTGCCGGTTCAACGCCAGCACCTCGGTATCGCGCTCGCCCACGATCAACAACACCGGGATTTGCAGCGACTCCAGCGCCGCCCCGGCCAGATCCGGCCGCCCGCCGCGCGAGACCACGGCGCGTATGGCGGGCAAGTGGTGCGCGGCCAGCAGCGCGGCAGCGGCGCCCGTGCTCGCACCCAGGCAGGCCAGCGGCAGGTGGGCCGTGCGCTCGTCCTGCGCCAGCCACTGCGCAAACGCCACCAGCCGCGCCGCCAGCAGCGGGATGTCGAAGGTGTTGCGGCGGTCCAGCACCTCCATGGCGTTGAGCATGTCCGCGCGCAGCGAGGCGAAGCCCGCCTGCGCCAGCACCTGCGCCGTGTGGCGCTGGCGCGGGCTGAGGTGGTCGCTGCCGCTGCCGTGGGCAATCAGCACCAGGCCGCGCGGCTGCGGCGGCAACACCAGCAGGCCCGGCAGGCCGTGCGGTGGCAGCGTCACGAGTTGTTCGTCCGCGGGGGTGGCGACGGTGGCAGGCGTGGCTTTCATGGCGGGGCTCCTTGCTGCAAGTTGAGGTTCAGGCACCGGAGACGCTGCGGGCAGTCATGGCGGCTTGCGCCAGCAGGCGCACCACCTCGTCGTCGTCGACCTGCGCGAAGTCGTCGTAGAAGCGGCCCACGGCACCCAGGTCGTGGGGCTGCAGCGGGCAGACGATGTCGGACGCCGGCAGCGGCAATTGCGCCACCGTCTGCGGCGGCGCCACAGGCACCGCCAGCACGACGCGCGCCGCCCCGGCGTGCGACAGCGCCTGCAGTGCCGCGCGCACGGTGCCGCCGGTGGCGATGCCGTCGTCCACCAGGATCACCTCGCGCCCGGCCGCCACCGGCGGCGGCCGGCCCTCACGCAGCCGCAGCCGCTGCTCGGAGATGCACGCCAACTGCCGCGCCATCTCGCCTTCCAGGTATTCGTCCGACAGGTGCAGGCGCCGCACCAGCTCGGCGTTGAGCACGCGCCGCGGCGGGTCGCCCTCCACCACCGCCCCCAAGCCCAGCTCGGGGTTGCCCGGCGCGCCCAGCTTGCGCACCAGCAGGATGTCCAGCGGCGCCTGCAGCGCCTGGGCGATTTCGAAAGCGACGGGCACGCCCCCGCGCGGCAGCGCCAGCACCAGGGGCTGCGCGCCCGTCCAGGGCATGAGGAGTTGGGCCAGGCGGCGGCCGGCGTCGCGGCGGTCGCGGTACAGGAGTTCGGGCATGGCACTTCACGTCGGTCCCCGCGCATACGGCAAGGCCGGTGCCTTGAAGGCGGCGCTTGCCGCCGCCCCGGGCTTCCTGCCCCGCCGCCGGTCTTGCCGCGCGGTTGATGACAGACTGCGCCGCACCGCCTGCATCGGATTGCGACAGATCAGCCCAATGCGGTATCCAAAAGCATCATCAGTACGAAACCGATGACCAGGCCCATGGTGGCGTGGCCTTCGTGGCCGGCGCGGTGGGACTCGGGAATGACCTCGTGGCTGATGACGAACAGCATGGCCCCGGCCGCGAAAGCCAGGCCCCAGGGCAGCAGCCCCGCCGACAGGCCCATCACCGCCGCGCCCAGCACGGCGCCCACGGGTTCGATGGCGCCGGAGATGGCGCCCAGGAACACGGAGAAGCCTCGCGAATAGCCCACGCCCTGCAGCGCCAGCGCGATTACCAGACCCTCGGGCACGTCCTGTATGGCGATGCCCGTGGACAACGCCGCCGCGCTCACCGCACTGGTGCCCCCGAAGGCCACGCCCATGGCCAGCCCCTCCGGCAGGTTGTGCAGCGACACGGCGAACACGAACAGCCAGGTGCGCTTGAGGGCGTGCGCGCGGGGGTTGTCGCGTTCGAAGCCCTTGATGAAGTGCTCGTGCGGCAGCCAGCGGTCCAGCGCCAGCAGCAGCAAGGCGCCCAGCAGGATGCCGCCGCCCACGACGGCCCCGGCCTCCCAGGGCCCGGCGCCTTGCGCCTGCGCCGCGCGCAGGCCCGGGATGGTGAGCGAGAAGGCGCAGGCCGCCAGCATCACGCCCGCGCCGAAGCCCAGCAGCGTATCGCGCGTGCGCGTGGAGCTTTGCTGCGCCAGCAGCACGGGCAGCGTGCCCAGGGCGGTGGCCGCGGCGGCGATGCTGCCGGCCAGCAGCGCCTGGCGCACGGGCAAGGGCCAGTCGGCCAGCGACTGCCACACCAGCACGCCGCCGGCGATGCAGCCCGCCGCGAACAGCAGCAGTCCCAAGCGCTGGCGCGGCTTGAGGGCCGCGGACGGGGCCGCCCGCGCGGCGGCGGCCGCTGTTGAGGAGCGCTGCTCCGCGGCCATGGCGCATCAGCCTTGCTGGCGGCCGGACTTGGGCGGCTGCGAGGCCTGCGGCGACTGCGGCGCCGTGCCGTCGCTGCCCAGCTCGGCGCCGGTGATGGGGTCGCCGGTCTGCAGCGAGGCCGTGCGCGCCATGAGCTGCTGGGCGATCTTGGCCTCGGTGGAGGTCAGCCGCACGTCGAAGCCGCCGCCCGCGCCGTCCACGCCGATCTGCTGGCCGCGCTCGCTCACGACGTTGAAGTGCTCCTCGCTGTTCCAGGGCCCGCGCGCGTTGCCCTCGCCCTGCGACATGTCGTAGTAGACCTGCGAGAACTGCGGCATCCCGGGCAGCTTGCCCGGCGGGAAGTTGCCCTGGATGGAGTACAGCGCCTTCTCGAACTGCTGCTGGTGGGCGATCTCGCGCGTCATCAGGAAGCCCAGGGCCTCCTTGACGCCGGCGTCGTCGGTGAGGTTGATGAGGCGCTCGTAGAGGATCTTGGCGCGCGCCTCGGCGGCGATGTTGGAGCGCAGGTCGGCCGTGGGCTCGGTGATGGTGTCGATGTACGCGGCGGTCCAGGGCACGCCCGCGGAGTTGGTGAGCGGGGCACCGGCGCCGTAGAGCACCTGGGTGATGTGCGAGTCGTTGCCGCGGCCGGAGATCTTGCGGTAGAGATCGCCCTCCTCGTCCAGGCCCTCGGCGACCTCGCCCTTGGCGCCTTTGTTGAGCATGCACACGAGGGTGCCAATCACTTCGAGGTGGCTAAGCTCCTCGGTGGCGATGTCTATGAGCATGTCGCGGCGGCCCGGGTCGTCCTCGCCCAGGTACTGCGTGAAGTAGCGCGCCGCGGCGGCCAGCTCGCCCTGCGGGCCGCCGAACTGTTCGAGCAGCAGGTTGGCCAGACCGGGGTTGGTCTCGTTGACGCGGACCGTGTACTGAAGGGCCTTGTTGTGGGCAAACATCCTGGTGACTCCTTGGGGAGGCCGGCGCGCCGCGTCGGCCAGGGTTCATGCGAAGTAAGCGATGGGGAAAGCGGCTGCCACCTGAGCCGCCCGCAACGGTGGTGCGGGGGCCCAGGCGCGTCAGGCACTCGAAGAGGATTTCGGCAAGCCCCATACCTTGGGGGGATAGACCCGTCTTCCCCCGGAAATGCCTGGGCTCCGGCCCCTGCATGGCGCTGCCGGGAGCGGGATTTGCCTTGAGGGCGTCGGAATCGCCGGCGCAGGGCCGGAGACCATGACCAGGAGGAATTTCCCCATGTCCAAGCGCATGTCGCCTTTTGCCGCCACCGTGATGGCCGTGAGCCTGCTGTTTGGCGCCGCCGGTTGCGCCGTCACCAGTGGCCAGAGCACGGTGGGCCAGTACGTCGATGACGCCACCATCACCACGCGCGTGAAGGCGCGCATGGCCAAGGATCCCAAGGTCAGCGCCATGCGGCTGAACGTGGACACGCTCAACGGCGTGGTGCAGCTCTCCGGCTTCGCCACCAGCGAGGCCGAGCGCGTCGAGGCCGGCCGCCTCGTCCGCGAAGTGCCGGACGTGAAGGACGTGCGCAACAACATCGTGGTGCGCGCGCCGCAGTAAGCAAACCTTTTGGCAGGCGGTGCAGGCGCTTTTCAGTGCCGCCGCGCCCGCCCTGCGGGTGGCGTGGGCACGGTGCGCTGCGCCACGCCGCCGCCCGGTTGCCCGGGCAACCGGCGTGATGGTTGAGCCGGCGCCGGATGCGGCGCGGCAGCCGCGCCCGCCGCAGGGCCCTGGGGGCCTGGTGCGCGGGAGGCCTGGGCACCGTGGTGCCCGCCCTGTACCGCGCCGTGATGCACCCCGTGCATCCCTTGCGCTCCATGCCCCCCGTGCGCCTGCGCCAGGCGCTGGCGCCGTGCGTCCCATTCGCGCCCAAGCGCGGCGCCGAAGAGCAGGATTTGCGACGAGTAATACACCCACAGCATGACCACCACGAAGGAGCCCGCCGCGCCGTAGCTGGAGGCCACCGACGCGCGGCCCAGGTACATGCCGATGAACGTCTTGCCGAAGACGAAGAGCCCGGCGCTGAAGGTGGCGGAGATGATCAGGGCGCGGCGCGAGGGCGCCTCGTCCGGCAGCCAGCGCAGGATGGCGCTGAAGGCCACGCTCAGCACCAGGAAGGACAGGCCCAGCTCCGACACCCGCGCCAGCACCGCCAGCGCCGGGTAGCGCGCCGACACCGCCGACAGCACGCCGGCCAGCACCGCGCTCACCAGCAGCGACACGATCAACAGGAAGCCGAAGCCCAGCAGCAGCGCGAAGGCCGTCAGGCGCACGCGCAGCATGGCCTGCACGCCCGTGCGCTTGGGCCGGATGTGGCCTATGGCGTTGAGCGCGCGCTGCAACTCGGCGAACACGCCCGTGGCGCCCACCAGCAGCGTGCCCAGGGCCATCACGGCCGCGAAGCCGCCGCCGGGCTCGCGCCAGGCGGCTTCGATCATGCCCTGTATGGCCTGCGCGGCCTGGGTGCCCACCAGGTCCTGGATTTGCGCCACCACCTGGCCGCGCGCGGCCTCCTGGCCGAACACCGCGCCGGCAATGGCGATGGCGATCACCAGCAGCGGCGCCATGGAAAACACCGTGTAGAAGGCGATGGAGGCCCCCAGTTGCGGGCCCGCGGCGTTGACCCATCGCTCGGCCGACGCGATGAGCCAGCACAGCGTGCGCCGCAGGGGAGAAGGCAGTTGCCGCCAGGCATGGCGGCGCCAGGTCGAGAAGCTCATGGACGGCCCCGGTGCACATGCCGTGCCCGCAGCGGCACGAAAGCTGCTCAAACGTACCCACGACCCACCTTCCGCCGAGCGAGCCGCGCATGCGCCGTTTCCCGTTCCGCGGCCGGCGCCTTCAGCGATGAGCGCCGAGCCCCTGAGTGCCCAGCCGCTGGGCCCGCCCGCCAGCAGCGCCGCCACCCCTGCGGTCACGCCCGTGGCCTCGCCCTCGCTCGCCTCGCCGCATGGGGTGGGCCGCGGCGCCGCGCGCGGGGGCTTGCGCATGGAGCCCGGCGCGGCGGAGCTGCCGGCCGCGGCCCTGGCCGCGCCGCTGACCCCGGCGCCCACGCCCTGGCACGGCAGCCCGGCCATCAAGGGGCTGCTGGCGATCGCGCTGATCTTTCTGCTGAAACTGGCGCAGCCGCTGCTGGTGCCGATGGTGGTGGCGGTGGTCCTGACGTTTTTGCTGTCGCCGCAGGTGCGCTCGCTGCGCCGGCACGGCGTGCCGGAGGTGTTGGGCGCGCTGGTGCTGGTGGCCGCGCTGCTCGGCGGCACGGTGCTGATGGGCAGCGCGCTGGTGACGCCGGCGGCGCAGTGGTGGAGCCGCGCGCCCAGCGTGATGACGGCGCTGGAGCAGCAGATAGACCGGGTGCGGCGTTCCATTCCCATCCTGGCGCCGCCGCAGCGCGAGCCCGTCTCGCGCAGCAGCGGCAACGCGCCGCCGCCCGTGGACCCCATCAAGGACCGCATCGCCAGCGAGGGCGTCACGCTCACGCGGCTGGTGCTCAGCCACGTGTTGAGCTTCGGCTTCTCGGCCGCGTCCACCGTGATCCTGCTGTATTTCCTGCTGGCCTCGGAGCACTGGATGCTCTCGCGCACGGTGGAGGCCATTCCGCGGCGGCGCACGCGGGCGCTGGTGGTGGCGGGGGTGCGCAGCGCGCAGCAGGAGATCGGCCAGTTCCTGGGCGCGCTGAGCATCATCAACTTGGGCGTGGCGCTGGCCGTGGGGGGCGCCATGGCCTACATCGGCCTGCCCAACCCGGTGCTGTGGGGCACGGTGGCCGGGGTGCTGAATTTCATCCCCTACATCGGCCCGCTGCTCAACACGCTGCTGCTGCTCACGGCCGGGCTGCTGAGCTTTGGAGACTCGGCACTGCTGGTGGCGCCCGCCGCGGCTTACCTGGGCGTGCACGCCATAGAGGCCAACGTGGTGAGCCCGATATTCGTGAGCAAGCGGCTGTCGCTGAGCCCGATATCGGTGTTCCTGTCGGTGATGTTCTGGGGGTGGCTGTGGGGCGTGGCGGGGGCGGTGCTGGCCGTGCCCATCCTGGTGGGCCTGCGCAGCGTGTGCAAACGCAACCGCCGGCTGCGGCTGCTGTGCGTCTACATGGAAGGCAGCCGGCGCCCGCCGCCCTCGCTGAAATCGCTGCTGCGGCACAAGCGGAGGCAGCCGCGGGCAGGGATGTAAGGGCGCCAGGCTTGTGGCGCGAGCCGGCCGAGGGACGCCTGTTCAACGGTGCCCAACGGCCCGCCACCCCACCAACACCCCGTTGCGATACAGGCATGCCGGCTGCTCGCAAGCCCCCGAAACCATGGCCTCGCAACACTATTCAGGCCCGGCGCGGCGGCGCGAGCGACCGTATGCCGAGCTGGAGATCGAACACCGCCACGCGCGCGTGCTGACGCAGTGCGTGGGCCAGCCGTTGTCCGCCGGCAACCGCGCGCGCTGGCTGGAAGACCCGCTGCCGGCGCTGCTGGAGGCCGTCTCGCGCACACGGCAGCAGTTGCAGATGGACCAGTCGCTGCTGCGCGACGCGCCCACGTCGCTGCACCAGGCGCTGCTGTCCGCGGCGCGGCGCGGCGTGAGCTTCGCGCTG